>JAULZJ010000093.1:0-4322 GCA_032117435.1 Candidatus Nanopelagicales bacterium
TAGCCCGCGGTCTGCTTGCGCCTGTCTGCGAGGACGGGGAACATCGAGTAGGCACGCTCGAGTCCCGCTGCGATATCCGCCCGGGACGCCGTATGCCCCCCGGCCTTGAGGTTCTCCTCGACGGTGAACTCGCGGAAGATCCGCCGGCCCTCCATCACCTGGCCGACCCCGGCCTGGACGATCTTGGGCGCGGGCAGTCCCCCGAGATCCTTGCCGTCGAGGGTGATCCGGCCCTTGGAGATCCGCCCCCGGTGGACGTCCAGGAGCCCGGTCATGGCCCGGATCACCGTCGTCTTCCCGGCCCCATTGGGGCCCAGCAGGGCGACGATCGTCCCTTCCGGGACCTGGAGGCTCACGCCCTTCAGGACGAGGATCACGTCCTCGTAGACGACCTCGAGGTTCTCAACGGCGAGCACCGGGCGTCGCTCCTCCCTTGGCGGTGGGACCGCCCTGATGCCGAGCCATCTTGCCAAGGATTGGGGTGGGCGCGCGCGGAAGTTCCTAGCGGAGCCCCGAAATCTTTGACAGAGTGGGCGGCTAAGGCCCGATGGCCTGTCGTGAGTGCCTGAGTTCAGGCGATGGCATGAGGAGGAGAAGTGGTGTCCAAGCGCATGGCTAAGGTCCTCGCGGGCGCGGGGGTTGCCGCCCTGGTGCTCGCAGGATGCAGCGGAGGGGGCGGGGACGCGACTCCCACCCAGGAGTCCTCCTCATCGGACGGAGGTACCTCGCCACGCGACGGCATTGTCTTCGACGTCGGCGTAACGGAGGAGCCCTGCCCCGAGGCGGTCAATCCCGAGAACGGCTGCATCTACCTCGGTGTGCTCTCCGACCTGACCGAGGGTCCATTCGCACCGCTGGCGACACAGGTCGTCACCGGCCAGCAGGACTTCTGGAAGTACGTCAACGAGCGCGGTGGCATCTCGGGTTTCGACGTCAACATGGCCGCCAATACCCGTGACAACAAGTACGACCCCGCGGTGCACAGCCAGGAGTACCGCGCCATCGAGCCGAACATCCTCGCTCTCGCGCAAACCCTCGGCACCCCGCAGACCCAGGCGATCCTGGGCGACATGGAAGCCGACAATGTCATCGGCGTTCCCGCGTCGTGGTGGTCGGGCTGGCAGTTCCCTGAGACAGACGGCGGGGTCATCCTCGAGTCCGGCTCGTCCTACTGCATCGCCGCCATGGGTGGACTCGACTGGTGGGTGGAGAACAAGGCTCCCATCGAGAAGCTGGTCGCCGTCGGCTACCCCGGCGACTACGGCGGCGACTACGCCGCGGGTGCTGAGAAGTGGGCTGGAGCCACCGGTGTTGAGTTCGCGGGCTTCATCGAGACGGCGCCCAACGCAGTTGCGGGCAATCAGGATGCGGCGGTGTCGGCCATCCTCGAGTCGGGCTCGGACGTCGTCGCGATCGGCGTTGGCCCGGGAGAGGTTGCCGAGATCATCGGCAAGGCTGTGGCGTCCGGCTTCAAGGGCCAGTTCCTTGGCGCTGCTCCGACGTGGAATCCGCTCCTGCTGCAGACAGCCGCAGCTCCCGCATTGGTCGCGTCCTACACGAACGTCGGCACGACAGGCTCCTTCGGGACACCGTCGGCGGCCATGGATGCCATGCAGGAGCAGCTCGGCGAGGGTGTCCTTCCGGCCAATGACGGATACACATATGGGTGGGTGTGGCAGTACCCGCTGAAGGCTGCTCTGGAGAAGGCAGCCGCCAACGGCGACCTCACACGCGAGGGCCTCGTAGCAGCGGTCCAGGGTGGCGTCGAGGTCGACTACGAAGGTGCGCTGCCGAACTCGCTGGTGGGTGGACCGCCGGCTGATGTCGATCGGTCCGTGTCGATCAACATTCCGTCGGAGGATGCGGCCCTCGGCATCGAGACGCTCCTCATGGGATACGTCGGCAAGACCGCTGCGGCGTACGACTACAGCGCCCCCTGCTCGGGCGCCTGATCGGCGAGCAACGCGCCTAATCTGACACGACTGAGGGGACGGACCCGTAAGGGTCCGTCCCCTCAGTCGTGTCCAGCGCCGTTAGTCTCATGCGCGTGAGCCTGCCCGAGATTGCGTCCCCCGGTCACGACGCTCCGGGCGCCGTGAAGTTGCGCCGTCAGGTCAGCCGAGTCCGAGGCGTGGCTGCGGTGGCTCTCGTGCTCGTCGTCATCCTCGGAGTGTGGTCCGTCGTCGGCATCGTCTCGCTGACATCTCAGGTGTCCTCGCTCGAGGCCAAGATCGACGACCTGACTTCACGCGACATCGCCTCGACCGATGCAGCGGATAGCGCCGTGACGCCGCAGGCCCAGTCCGCGCCGTCACCTGCCGCTGCACCGGAGGCCGCTGCCGCGGCTCCCGCCGACCTTGCTGTGCCTGTCGGTGCCGACAAGGCGGGCGCGGTGGTCGTCGGTGATCCGGGGGCGGCGAAGGTCGTCGAGGTGTACGTCGACTACCAGTGCCCCTATTGCCAGCGTTGGGAGGTGGAAATCGGCACCTCGCTCATGGAGCGGGCCATGAAGCCAGGTTCGGGCCTCGTGGTGCGGCAGTACAACATGGCCTTCCTCGGCGAGGCCAACAGGAGCCTCAACCCGCCTGGGGCTTCGGCTCGTGCGGCCAACGCGGCTGCATGCGTGCTGGATGGGGATGGCGCCGATGCCTTCGTCGCCTTCAACACTGCGATTTTCGCCGCACCGGGAGGCACCGATCCGGCGACGCGCTTCGACGAGGCGTCACTCGCTGGGCTCGCCAGCGGCGTAGGCGCAGGCGACGAGACCCTGGCGTGCATCGAGGACGGGCGTTTCATGCCCTTCGTGTCGGCGACCACTCAGGCTGCCTTCGCGCGCGGCGTGACGGGCACACCGACGGTCCTGGTCAATGGCAAGCCGCTCAAGGACGCCTTCGCAGACCCTCAACTCGTGGCACTCCTACGGATGTAGGGGTAATCAGGATCGAAGTCTGACCGAGGTGTGACGTTCCCGGGAAACGCGCAATGTTCTAGTGGACTCATGGACCGATTGCTTGTCTTTGCCGATGACCATTCGGAGGGCGCGGATACCGCGTGGGCCTGGGTGTGCGCTCAATCCTGGCCCGGCTGGCGTGCTGAAATCCTCACCGTTGTCACCACGGCCCCACCGAGTGAGGCGTCGGATGACATCGAGGAGTGGGAGCCTGCGGCACCACGCACGGCACCGCCGGGGGCCGGCTTCGCCTCCCTCCGGCACATGCGCGGTGTGGGCGATCCCCGGGCCATCCTGTCCGCCGTTCCAGCCGACCTGCTCGTCGTCGGTCCCCGAGGTGCTGGATTCGCCAAGAAGCTGCGCCTGGGAAGCGTGGCGGAGTGGCTGCTGCACTGTCCCCAGGCACCGCTGTTGATTGCGAAGAGCGCCGACAGGGTGGAGCGTGTCGTCCTTGCGGTGGATGGCTCGCGCGATGCTCTGGCCGCGGCTGAATTCCTGGCCTCGTTGCCGTGGGCTGCCCGCGTGCATGTCGACGTCATCGCGGTGGAAGTGGGTGATGGTACGGCGCCAGCCGCGGTCGAGGAAGCCGCGGCGGTCCTGCGTGCGGGTTGCCCGGATCTCGCTGTCACGGTGCTTCGGCCCTACGAATGGGATCTCACCGTGAATGTCCGGGCCGATCTCCTGAGATTCCTGGAGGAGCACCCGGGAGACCTGCTCATCATGGGCACGCGGGGACTGCAAGGGTGGAAGCGGGTGAGCGTGGGCTCGACAGCCGACTATCTCGCCCATCATGTCGCACGTCCCGTGCTCCTCCTGCGCTGTCGCCAGCACGCGTGATCCATGGATGCTGCCTTTGCGCTCGCACCGGATGAGGTTGTCGGCCTCATGCGAAGCGAGCCCGGTGGGCTGAGCGAGGCGGAGGCCGCCAGGCGCCTGAAGGAGTACGGGGTAAACGAACTACCCGCCTCCCGCGGACGCAGGCCGTGGCAGATCCTCCTCGATCAATTCCGAAGCCCCCTGGTCTACGTGCTCCTTGCTGCCGCGGGAGCCACTATCGCTATTGGCCAGGCTGTCGACTCGGCGGTGATCCTCGCCGTTGTCATCATCAACGCCGCGGTGGGTTTCGCGCAGGAATGGCGGGCCGGGGAGGCACTGGCAGCTCTGGCTGCGCTGACTGTCGCGTCAGCGACCGTGATACGTGATGGAGAGTCACGCTCAGTGGAGTCCATCGTCCTTGTGCCCGGTGATGTGGTGTCGCTCGAGGCAGGCGATCGAGTGCCCGCCGATGTCCGGCTGCTGGAGTGCCATGAGCTGCAGATTGACGAGGCGGGGCTCACCGGCGAATCCGTGCCCGTGCCCAAGTCCGCAGATC
>JAULZJ010000094.1:0-20061 GCA_032117435.1 Candidatus Nanopelagicales bacterium
ACCATGAGGCCACCGAGGTGGCGGGCAGCGCCCGTGACCAGCACGACGCGACCCACGGCTGCCTACTTCTTGTTGCGACGCTGGACGCGCGTGCGCTTGAGCAGCTTGCGGTGCTTCTTCTTGGCCATGCGCTTGCGGCGCTTCTTGACCACCGAGCCCATCGATTACCTCATTCAGTCCGCGAAAATCCCGGCGCGATTCCGGGAGCCTTGACTCTATCCGATCTGGTCGCGCCTACGTGACTCGGCGTCAGCCGGCCTCGATGTATGAGGTACGCAGGTAGTCATGCACCGCCTGCTCAGGCACGCGGAAGGAGCGGCCCACACGCACGGCGGGCAATTCACCGGCGTGCACGAGTCGGTACACGGTCATCTTGGACACGCGCATGAGCGACGCGACTTCGGCGACCGTGAGGAAACGAACTTCCGCCAGGGGGCGCTCGGGTCCACCGCTCATGTCTGCTCCTTGCCTTAGGTCGGGCTGTCTGCCATCCCGTGACGCCGCGACGCTACTCCACCGTGTCTCGCCCGTCACGCGAAATTCGAATTTCGAGCCTAGTGGAGGCCGACTCGCCCCGATCAGGGGGCGTCCCCAGCGGTCCGATGGGCACCCGCGCGGCCTAGAACCACGGATCGGGATCGGAGACCAAGCCGAGGTGCGGGAAGACCGCACTGCGCGTCGCGAGGACTGCGGCATCGATCGGATCCCCGGGGTCGAATCCCTGCTCGAATGGCCTCGGCCACGGATTCCTTCCGTCGGTCATGCGCTGTGGCGCGACCCGCCCCATCGTGCGCAGGACGTGATCCCGGAAGGCCTCAGGAGTGTGCGCCTGCGGATCGATCGGCGCACCGGCAGCCTCGGCCATCAGGTGGGTCCATGCGCGCGGCACGACGTCGACCCATTCGTATCCCCCGCCGCCGACGGCTACCCAGCGGCCCTCGCAATAACGATGGGCCCAGCGATGAATCGCCTCGTAGGACATGCGCTGCCCATCGACGGTCAGCGCAAGGTGCGCGAGCGGATCATCGATATGCGTGTCGCAACCGTGCTGACTGATGATGATCTGTGGCCCGAAGGCCTCCAGGACCTCCGGGACGATCGCGTGGAAGGCGCGCAGCCAGCCCTGGTCCCCCGTCCCCGCCGGAAGGGCGATATTGACGGCTGTGCCCAGGGCACCCGGGCCGCCGACCTCGTCAGGGAATCCGGTGCCCGGGAAGAGGGAGACCGGACTCTCGTGGATGGAGACCGTGAGGACACGGGGATCGTTGTAGAACATTGCCTGAACGCCGTCGCCGTGATGGACGTCCACATCGATGTAGGCAATGCGCTGGACTCCCTGAGCGAGCAGCCATGCGATCGCCACGCCGATGTCGTTGTAGATGCAGAAGCCGGCTGCAGAGTCCGGCATTGCATGATGGAGTCCACCCGCGATGTTGACCGCGTGCTGCGCCTGACCCGAGTGCACCGCGCGCGCCGCCGTCAGGGTCGCCCCCGCGACCAGTGCCGATGCCTCATGCATGCCGGCGAAGGACGGATCATCGGGAGTGCCGATGCCGCGCATGACGTCGATGGCGCCCGGATCCTGCGACGCGCGCTGTACGGCGGCGATGTACTCCGGTGCGTGCACTGCCAGGATCTCGCTATCCGAAGCGGGCACGACGGAACCGAGCATCTCCACGGACGGGACCTCGAGTACCCCGAAGTCCTTGGCAAGGCGCATCGCCAGTCGCACCCGGATGGGTGCCAGCGGATGGCCGGGGCCGAAGTCGTACGCGCTCAGGGCCTCGTCCCACACGATTGCCACCGCATCACTCACGTCCGAGCTCCCGGCCACGATCGCGCGCGGCGCGCATGGCATCGGCGACGAGACTCATCAGGTCCCCCGAGTCGAAGACGCCCAGGGCGGCCGCGGTCGTGCCGCCGGGCGATGTCACCTGCTGGCGCAGCGCTGCGGCATCAGCACCCGGCAGTGCGGCCATCGTGGCCGCGCCCAGCACCGTCTGAGCGACGAGCTGTCGGGCAATTTCAGGCGGCACCCCGAGCTCGATCGATCCCGCGATCATCGCCTCGATGAGCAGGAAGACATAGGCGGGGCCGGAGCCGGAGGTGGCGGTCACCGCATCCTGGAGTTCCTCCGGCACTCGGACGACAGGACCGACCGCTGACAGGAGGCTCTCGACGTACCCCGCCTGCTGCTCGGAGCACGACGGACCCGGTGAGATTGCGGTAACGCCAAGTCCGACCAGCGCCGGAGTATTCGGCATTGCGCGCACGACGGCTGTTCGCGGCAGGCGCGCCTCAACAGCTGCAGTGCGCACACCTGCCGCGAGGGAGATGGTGACCACCCCGTCGACGAGATGGGGTGCCATCTCGTCGAGGACGGCGGGGATGTCCTGGGGCTTCACGAGTAGGAGCAGCGTCGCGCACTCGCTGGCTGCCTGGGTCACGCTGACCGCTCGTACGCCGTACTGGTGGGAGACTTCGCGAGCCCGCGCTTCACGCTTCTCCGCGATGACGAGTCGGGTCGGCTCCGTGCCTGCGCGAAGTAGACCGGCCACGTAGGCCTCGCCCATTGCGCCGGCACCGATCACCCCGATCATCGTGACCCTCCGGTCGCCTGGGGCAACGATGTCCGTGGGTCGAGGAGGGATTGGATCGTCGGCGCGACAAGGCGTACGACGTACTCCTCGCTCGCCGACGCCAGCGGCTCGATGCGCACGACGTACCTTCCTGCGGCAATGCCGATCAGATAGCTCGAGATCAGTGCGACGCGCATGCGCGCATCCGGCACGCCCACGGCCGCGACCACGCGATCGATCACGGTGGTGTCCAGATAGTCCTGCAGGGATCTGGTCAAGGCCGCAGCCGAGGCTCCTCCGCGCAGCATCGACACGAGATCGGCCCGCACCTGCGGATCGTCCAGGGTGTCCAGGGTGAAGCGCACGAGGCGCTCACCCAGGCCCTCGACGCCGGGGGCGAGCAGGGCGGGGACGGCGCCGGCCGGATCGGTCGGCAATCGCAGGGCGGCCGCGAAGACTGCGTCCTTGGAGTCGTAGTACTTGCGCAGCACGGCAGGTGCGACCCCTGCAGCCGCCGCCAATCCCTTGAAGCTCGTGCGCGCGTAACTGCCCGCGGCGAAGGCACTGCGCGCGGCAGCGACAGCAGCCTCGCGGACCTGTTCACCGCTGCCGCGTGTCAGCTCGACCGATGAATCCTCCGCCATTTCACCCACTCTAGGCCGAGGTCGGATCGAGATGGCGACGGGCGAAGGACAATGCCTCGGCCAGATCGGCCTCGCGCGCTGATCGGTCAGCAGCCCCTCGCGTGGACACCTCGACGACCACCGTCCCATCGAAGTCGGCGAGTGCGAGGTCCTGGAGGACCTCCGCACACGGCTGGGTGCCCCGACCGGGAATCAGATGCTCATCGCGCGCGGACCCGGAGCCGTCGGCAAGGTGGAGGTGGACGAGTCGATCACCGAGGCTCGCCACCATTTCTCGGGCGTCTCGCCCGGAGACCGACGTATGGGAGAGGTCCAAGGTGGTGTGGGGATAGTCCTCGTCGACGATGTCCCAGTCCGGGCTGTACGCCTTGATCTCGCGTGATCCGGCGCGCCAGGGATACATATTCTCCACGGCGAAGCGGATGGGTGTCTCGTCCGCCATCCGCGCGAGCCCGTCGACGAAACCCCGCGCATAGTCGCGCTGCCACCGGAAGGGCGGGTGCACCACGACAGTGGATGCCCCGAGCTGCTCCGCGGCATCTCGCGCGCGGACGAGCTTGCCCCACGGATCCGTGCCCCAGACACGCTGCGTGACGAGGAGGCAAGGGGCGTGCACGGCCAGGATGGGGATGGCGTAGTGATCCCGCAGGCGACTGAGCGCGACCGGATCCTGGCTCACCGCGTCCGTGCCCACCATGACTTCGACCCCGTCATAGCCGAGGCGTGCGGCGATGTCGAATGCGTTGGCCGTGCCGTCGGGGAAGACTGACGAGGTCGACAGGGCTACGGGCACATGATCAGTGTCGCAAAGACCACGTGGTCATGCCCGGCGCAGGCCATCCGTGACGCGTGCTGCGATCGCCACGAGCACGGCGCCCACCAGCCCAAAGGCTACGGCGATCGCAGTGTCCCGCTCCGGCTGCAGATAGAGGGCAAAGAAGTTGCTGAGCCAGGGGATGAGGAGGACGGCGACGAAGGAACCCAGCATCGCCGCACAGACCCCGAGGCGCAGGAGGTTGAGGGGTCGCGCTGAGTGCAGGAGCACGGCGAAGGTGACGACGAAGAGTGCGATCGTCGCGGCCGAGCGCGCGTCGGCGAGGGGCTCGCCCATCGACAGTACGACGAGGTAGGTCCCGAGGGCTGCAGCAGCACAGATGACGCCGGCCGGCACCGCGAAGAGCAGCACCCTGCGTAGGAAGCCGGGGCGGAATCGCTCCGTATTGGGCATCAGGGCGAGGAAGAAGCCGGGAATGCCGATGGTGAGCGAGCTGATGAGCGTGAAGTGACGGGGCAGGAAGGGGAATTCAAGCGGCTGGCCGGTCGACGTGAAGGTGACGAGGATGGACAGCCCGATGAATGCCGAGATGATCGTGGCGTAGAAGGTCTTGGTGAGGAAGACATCCGCAACACGCTCGATATTGCCGAGCACTCGGCGACCCTCGGCAACCACGTGCGGCATGACCGCGAACCTGTTGTCCAGCAGGACTAGTTGCGCTACGGCGCGGGTTGCCGCCGCGCCCGAGCCCATCGCGATGCCCAGGTCCGCCTGCTTGAGGGCCAGGACGTCATTCACCCCATCGCCTGTCATCGCGACCGTGCGGCCGCGCAGATGGAGGGCCCCGACCATCGCCTGCTTCTGCGCCGGGGTGACTCGCCCGAACACGGAGTGACCGTCGATGGGCTCCTCGAGCAGGGCCGGATCCTCGCTCAGGTCGCGCGCATCGAGGGGATCCCGAGCACCGGGGACACCCGCCTGGGCCGCAATGGCGCCCACTGTCGCCGGATTGTCGCCGGAGATGACCTTGATCGCGACATCCTGCTCGAGGAAGTAGCGGACCGTCTCGGCAGCATCGGAGCGCAATCTCTGATCAATAACCACAAGGGCAGCCGGGCGGACCTCACCGGGGCCACGGTCAGCGTCCGGCCCGGCACCGGTCGACCGCGCGAGTAGCAGCACGCGCGAGCCCTGTCCCGCCAGCGCCTGGGCGCGCGACACGACTTCCGGTGCGGACTGGCCGAGAATCACCTCGGGCGCCCCGAGCAGCCAAGTGCCGTGATCGCGGAAGGATGCCGCCGACCACTTGCGTGCGCTCGAGAAGGCGACCCCCTCGACCATGGACCATGTGGGATTGGCATAGGCCTGGGCGACTGCCTGAAGGGTGGGATTAGGGCTCTCCTCGGACGCTCCCATGGCGGCTAGGGCCGCACCGACATCGGCATCGGGGTCGAGGATCTCAACGTCGGTCACCGCCATGCCGGGCTCCGTGAGGGTGCCTGTCTTGTCCACGCAGACGGTGTCGACACGTGCGAGCACCTCGACTGCGGGCAGGTCCTGGACAAGCACCTTGCGCTGGGCGAGACGGACGACCGCCACGGCCATCGCGATGCTGGTGAGGAGGACGAGACCCTCGGGCACCATCGTCACGACCCCGGCGATAGTCCCGCGGATCGCATCATCCACGGATTGATTGGCGCGCAGTTGCGAGATCAGCAGGATGATGCCGACAGGCGGGATGAGGAAGGAGGTGAGACGCACGAACTTCGCGATGTCATCACGGAGTTCGGACCTGGTCTGCGTGAACTTCTTCGCCTGCTCGGTGAGGCCTGCTGCGAATGAGTCGCGTCCGACGCGCGTGGCGACGTACATTCCGCTGCCAGCGACGACGAAGGATCCCGACATGGCCAGGTCACCGACCGACTTGTCGACCGGGTCAGCCTCGCCAGTCAGGAGGCTCTCATCGATCTCCAGTCCCTCCGCGGAGATGACATCGCCATCCACGACGAGTTGATCCCCCGGCCTCAGGACCACGACATCGTCGAGTACGACCTCCACAGGCCGCACCTCGACATCCATGCCGTCGCGACGGACGAGCGGTCTCGCTTCCCCGATCACCGAAAGCTTGGCGAGTGCCCGACTCGCACGCCACTCCTGCACGATCCCGATCAGGGAATTGGCAACGATGACGAAGCCAAAGAGCGAATCCTGGAAGGGCGCGACGAACCACATGACCACCCACATCGACCCGATGAGGGCGTTGAACCAGGTGAGCGTGTTCGCGCGAATGATGCTCGCAAGACTTCTGCTGTGTGGGTCGGGTGCGTCGTTGGTCTGACCACGGGCCACGCGATCGGCCACTTCGGCCGCCGAGAGTCCGGTGACCGCAACCGCCTGCGTCATGCATCCAGCCCATCGATGCGCCGCAAGATGACTCCCTCGCGCAACGCCCACGGCCCGATCTCGAGCTGCTCGACCCCAAGCAGATCCATGGCTGCTTCTGCGACGATCGCACCGGCCAGGAGCTGGGGTGCCCGGGGTTCGGACACTCCGGGCAATCGACTGCGCTCGGCGGATGACATGTTTGCGAGCTTGGGGACCCACAGGTGCACGTCCGCACGCGAGAGCGTGCGTCGCACGTGGAAGCCCTCGCTAGACGGCGCGGCACCCGCAATGCGGGCCAACTGGCGGAAGGTCTTGGACGTCGCGACAGCGATCCTGGGCTCTCCGGCCCGCAGGATCTGACCGACGACCTCGCCGAGCGCGGCGCGCGCGACCCGACGGGCTTCGCGAATCTGCTTGTCCTCGGGAGGATCTCCGTCGAGGTATTCACGCGTGAGCCTGCCCGCGCCCAGGGGCAGGGACAGGGCGACATCTGGCTCCTCATCGGCACCCGATGCGAGCTCCAGCGATCCACCCCCGATATCGAGTACGAGAATGCGTCCGGCAGACCAGCCGAACCAGCGACGCACGGCGAGGAAGGTCAGCCGAGCCTCCTCCGGCCCACTGAGCACCTCCACCTCGAGGCCCGCGTCTTCGCGAATCCGCCGAATGACGTCGAGGCCATTGGGGGCCTCGCGGATAGCCGACGTGGCGAAGGCCAGGAACTCGGTGACGCCTAAGTCTTCCGCCGTCGCCTGCGCATGACGCGCGAAGTCGACGAGATCGGCAATGGCCTCCTCATCGATCCGACCGTCGACGCCGAGGTGCTCCGCCAGACGGAGCGAGATCTTGGACTTCCAGGCCGGCAACGGCGCGGATCCCTGGTGGGCATCGACCACGAGGAGATGAACGGTATTGGAACCGATGTCGAGGACGCCCAGTCGCACGATCGCACGCTACTCGCTCACCCGGTGCCGCGCAGTTACGGACTCGCCGACGCACGCTAGGGTCAGCCCGTGCCCGAGGTTCCCCTTGACTTCCCCCGCGCCTGGGTCGAGTTCGACGACCCAGGCAAGAAGAGCCGGCGTTACCGGATCGACCTGACCTGGCTCACGTCCCGCTGGACGTGCATCTTCGGCCGGGGATGCAAGGGCATCTACTCCACCGCCCCCGATAGCGGGTGCTGCACCCAGGGCGCGCATTTCACGGACCGTGACGACGAGAAGCGCGTGCTGAAGTGGGCCAAGCGCCTCGATCCCGAGCACTGGCAGTACTACGAGGTCGGCCAGCGCAAGGGAGCCACGGTCAAGGCGGGGGACGGGGAGCGCAAGACGCGCGTCGTCGATGGCGGGTGCATCTACTTGAACCGGCCCGGGTTCGAAGGAGGTGAAGGCTGCGCCCTCCACGGACTCGCCGAGCGCGAAGGGGTTTCCTTCGTCGAGACCAAGCCCGACGTGTGCTGGCAGCTGCCGATCCGACGTGCCTACGACGAGGTCGAGCGCCCCGACGACACGACCATCCAGCTCGTGAGCATCACGGAGTTCGATCGGCGGGGTTGGGGACCGGGGGGCCATGATCTCGACTGGTACTGCAGCGGCAACACCGAGGCGCACATCGCGAGTGAGCCCGTCTACATCACCAATCGCGACGAGCTCGTCGGGCTGATGGGCAAGAAGGCGTACGCCGTCCTCGCCGAGTACTGCGAGGCACATGAGAAGGCGCTGCGCAATGCCCGGGGCAAGGCTCGCGAGGCTCTTGCCCCGCACCCCGCCGACCCCGTCTGACCCACGCCGTAGCCTCTCGCCATGGCCAAGGCGTCGGTGAGCTACCAGTGCAATGCGTGCGGTGCCACGTCGCTGCGCTGGGTGGGCCGCTGCCCCAAGTGCCAGGAATTCGGCACGGTGGCGGAGATCGCGCCCACCGTCACGACCAAGGCCGCCAAGACCGGAGCCAAGGCCGCCGCGGTGCGACCGGCGCAGCCCATATCCGGCATCTCCGAGGAGCGCGTACGCCGCATCTCCACGGGTGCCGGGGAGTTCGACAGAGTCGTGGGTGGCGGACTCGTCGCCGGTCAGGTCGTACTCGTCGCAGGTGAGCCCGGCGTAGGCAAGTCCACGCTGCTCCTGGCGGTCGCACATGCCTTCGCGCAGCGCCACCCCGGTGCCGTGCTCTATGCCTCCGGCGAGGAATCCGCCGACCAGATCGCACTGCGCGCGCGCCGCATTGGGGCAGTTTCCGATCAGCTCCTCATCGCTGACGACAACGATCTCTTCACGATCCTCGGTCAGGTCGAGCACCATCGACCCTCACTCGTCATCGTCGACTCCGTCCAGACCATCTCCAGCTCGGAGTTGGAGGGCCGTGCGGGGGGTGTGGCGCAGGTCCTCGAGGTCACCCAGGCCCTCACCCGCACGGCGAAGCAGCGTGGCATCCCGCTGCTGCTCATCGGGCAGTCCACCAAGGACAACTCCGTCGCTGGGCCCCGCGCACTCGAGCACCTCGTCGACACCGTGCTCACCTTCGAAGGTGAGCGCACCACGGCGCTGCGACTCCTCCGCGCGGTCAAGAACCGCTACGGCCCCTCCGACGAGATCGTCGCGTTCGAGCAGACCGACTCGGGTCTCGCCGAGGTTGTCGATCCCTCCGAGCTCTTCCGCGGCCAGCGCGACACTCCCGTCCCCGGCACTTGCGTCACGGTGACCATGGAGGGCCGCCGCCCCCTGCTCGCGGAGATCCAGGCACTCGTCTCTCCTGATGGCGGCCCGATGGCCAGGCGCACCGTCACCGGCCTCGACACCACACGCGTGATCACTCTCGCGGCCGTCACGGCTCAGGCCGGCATCAAGGTGCTCCCCCAGCGCGACATCTTCGTGGCCACCGTCGGTGGCGCCCAGATCTCGGATCCGGGAGCCGACCTGGCCGTGTGCCTGGCTATCGCCTCCGCGCAGCTCGAGACGGCGATCCCCGCCGATGTGTTGGCCATCGGTGAGATTGCGCTCTCCGGTGATGTGCGCCCGGTGCCTTTCCTGGCGCAGCGCGTCGCGGAGGCACGTCGGCTGGGGTTCACGCGCATCCTCGTCCCAGCAGGGTCACGCGACCGGGTGGACGGCGTGACCGAGATCCGCCACCTCGAGGCCGGCCTCCGCGCGATCGAGGGTCACGCCGAGAGCGCGCGCCCGCCTGGCTTCCGCTAGGGCGCAGCCAGCGCACTAGGCTGACGGCCCGAGGACACGGGGGGAGCATGGCCACTGATGCGCAGGCCAGGCTTCGCGACGTGCTGGCCATGATCGCTCCCGGCACTCCGCTGCGCGACGGACTTGAGCGCATCCTCCGCGGTCGCACGGGGGCGCTCATCGTCCTCGGTCTCGACCGCTCAGTCGACGTCATCACGCGCGGCGGGTTCACCCTCGACATCGAGTTCACCGCCAATCGATTGCGCGAACTCGCCAAGATGGATGGTGCGATCGTCCTCGACGACGACGCGACGCGCATCCTGCGCGCGGCCGTGCACCTGCACCCCGATCCTGCACTCCCCACCGACGAGACCGGCACGCGCCACAGCGCCGCCGACCGTGTCTCGCGTCAGACACACCACTCCACGATCACCGTGAGCGAGTCGATGTCGACCGTGACGGTCTACGTCGACGGTCGGCGCCATGTCCTGGAGGACTCCAGCTCAATCCTCGCCCGCGCCAACCAGGCCATCGCTACCCTCGAGCGCTACCGCATGCGCCTCGACGAGGTGAGCGCCAACCTCTCCGCCCTGGAGATTGACGACCTCGTCACCATGCGCGATGTCGCGGTGGTCGCCCAGCGAGGCGAGATGGTGCTGCGCATCGCACTGGAGATCCAGGGCTACGTCGTCGAGCTCGGCACCGACGGCCGCCTGCTCTCTCTCCAACTCGCGGAGCTTCTCGCCGGGGTGGGAGAGGAGCGCGCGCTCGTCCTGCGCGACTACGCGACCGGTCGTGGGCGTCGTGTCGAGCGGGCTGCTGCAGCCCTCGACACACTCGATGGCGCCCACCTGCTCGATCTGGTCGTAGTGGCCCAGGCACTGGGCTTCGAGGAAGGCGAGGAAGGACTCGACCAGCAGGTCAGTTCGCGCGGCTATCGCCAACTGGCGCGCATCCCACGACTGCCCGAGACGATCATTGAGCGCCTCGTGACGAAGTTCGGCTCGCTGCCGAGGATCCTGGGCGCGTCCACGGAGTCGCTGCAGGCGGTCGATGGAGTCGGTGAGGCCAGGGCCCGCTCGGTACGCGAAGGCCTCTCGCGGCTTTCCGACGGCTCCCTGCTCGAGCGCTACTCCTAGGGCCCCACCCCCAGGCCCTGTTCGGGGCCCTATTCCAGGCGGAGCGCCGTCGGGGCGCCGAGGACCGCCCCGTTTCGACCGACCACCGTGTACTCCCCGGCCTGGGCCATGGGCTGATCCGGGGGGCACCCGGCCGCGCTCAGATAGCCGTCCCAGACCAGCTGGGTCTCGAAGGCATCCCCGCGGTCCAGGGTGACCACGTCCTTGTCGGTATTGGGATTACAGTCGTCACTGGACCAGATCGTGACCTCGCCCTGGGTGATCTGGAGTTCGTTGGCCCCTGGCCCGACGTCGCGCTTGCAGGGCTTGGTCCCGATATTGGTGACGGAGAGGGTGAGGGTGGGAGTCGAGCCCACCGGATAGATCGCCTCCTCGGCGAAGGCCTCGACGAGGATGTCGGCGTCTGCGCAGTCGGTGATCTTGGTGGGCTCGGGGGTGGGACTCTCGGACGTCGGCGACGGGGATGGGTCGGGCGACGCGGTCGGAGTGACCGTCGGCCCGGGCTCGGGTGCGGCTCCGCCCCCGGACCCCCGTCCCCAGATCAGCCACCAGATCAAGAAGAGAATCACGATCAGGACGACAAGCACCCCGAGCCGCCGGCGCCAGTAGACGGCGGGCAGCTCGGGGCCGATCGGCGACATGAGCCCACTCACGGGTCAGCACCGTACTCCCTTGGCCGGGCCGCCATGGCAGCATCGGCCTATGCCCGGGCGATCAGGTGCCGTCTCAACAGGTGTTACCACCCCCACGACCGCCGCCGGGGGCCCTCAGACGCCCTCTGTGCCCCACCTGGGGTCCCAGGATGGCGGGATCGATCACTGGTTCACCCACCACGGCCGGTCACTCCCATGGCGCCAGAAGCCCGCTCCCGGGCCGCATCCCGGTGGCTGGGGTGTGCTCGTCTCGGAATTCATGCTCCAGCAGACGCCGGTCGATCGGGTGCTCCCCGCCTGGACCACATGGCTCCAGCGGTGGCCATCCCCCTCCGACCTGGCGGCCGTGGCCCCCGGCGAGGCGATACGCGCGTGGGGTCGTCTGGGCTACCCGCGCCGCGCCCTGCGCCTGCACTCCGCAGCCGAGCGGATCGCCGCCGATCATGGCGACCTGGTTCCCGTGGACGACGACGCCTTGCGTGCCCTTCCGGGGGTCGGGGCATACACCGCGGGTGCCATCCGCGCCTTCGCGTACGGCGAGCGGGCGCTGGCCCTGGACACCAATGTCCGCCGAGTGATCGCCCGCCACGACTTCGGCCGCGAGTTCCCCTCGCCTTCCATTTCCCGGGAGGAGACGGCGCACGCCGAGGACATACAACCCGTCCGCACGGGGGCGGCCTGGATGGCCGCGGTGATGGAGCTCGGGGCGCTCGTGTGCACCGCCCGACGTCCGGCCTGCCCGGTCTGCCCTGTCCGCGCGAGCTGCCGCTGGCTCGCCCTGGGCCAGCCCCCCGGCCAGCCCCCGCGGCGCCAGCCGGCCTACACCGGCTCGGATCGCCAGGCGCGAGGAAAACTGCTGGACGTGCTGAGACGGGCCGGGAGACCGGTGACCCAGCATCGCCTCGACCGGGCGTGGCCCGATGCCCAGCAGCGGGCCCGCGCCCTCGATGGACTGGTGGCCGACGGACTCGTGGCACCCGCTGCCCGGGGCCGCTGGCAATTGCCGACCTGACGGTCAGGGCGTGCCGGGCGGCTCTACCTCGAGCGGGACGCGATCGGATTCGCGCACGGCCATGCGAGTCCCCATCTCGAGGTCAAGGCGCAGGTCCACCCACGTGCGATCTCCCGCGATCCCGATGCCGGCACATGCGGCGGACCCGCGGGGGCTTGCGCGTACGGCGGACACCTCGATCAGGGTCGGCCGCTCGATGGCGCGCACGATCACCTCATCTCCGGTGCACAGACCGGAATCCGGCAGCGCGACGGCCACCTGGATCATCCGGGGGTCGTCCGTCGTGCGCCAGCTCACGGGTGTCAGCGGGGCCTCATCCGTGCCCAGCACCCGCAGCGGACCGATGCCGGCGACAAGACCCCCGAGCACGACCAGGGCCACGACGACGACGATGGAGCCGATCGTCCACATCCAGAAGACGGGTGGACGACGACGACGCGGGGCGTCGTACTCGCGCAGGCCGGGGATCAGCGGGCCGCTAGGCAAGCCCGACAGGGGCGGCTCTGCCGACCCGCCGGGCCAACCCGACCTCCGCGCGCATCAGTCCGTGCCAGCAGTCTCGATCGGCGGGGTGTCCGGGACGTCCGCCTTGGGAGTGGAGGTGAAGGTGAACTCCTTGCCCTCGGCTCCGTCGATCGCATCGACGAGGACGATCGAGCCGGGCGTGATCTCGCCAAAGAGCATCTTCTCGCTCAGCGGGTCCTCGATCTCGCGCTGGATGGTCCGACGCAGCGGACGCGCGCCCATCGACGAGTCGTAGCCGCGCTCGGCGAGCAACTCACGCGCGGACTGCGTCAGGTCGAGCGAGATGTCGCGATCCTTCAGGCGCTCATCGAGCAGGTTGACCATGAGGTCGACGATCTGCACGATCTCGGCCTTGCTCAACTGATGGAAGACGATCGTGTCGTCGATACGGTTGAGGAACTCCGGGCGGAAGTGCTGCTTGAGTTCCTGTTGCACCTTGGTCTTCATTCGCTCGTATGCCGAGAGGTCGTCGTTCTCCGGGGCGAAGCCGAGCATGACACCCTTGGACACATCGCGGCTGCCGAGGTTGGTCGTCATGATGATGACGGTGTTCTTGAAGTCGACGACACGACCCTGGGCGTCGGTGAGACGGCCCTCCTCGAGCACCTGGAGCAGCGAATTGAAGATGTCGGGGTGGGCCTTCTCGACCTCGTCGAATAGCACGACGGAGAACGGCTTGCGGCGCACCTTCTCGGTGAGCTGACCGCCCTCTTCGTAGCCGACGTAGCCGGGAGGCGAGCCGAAGAGCCGCGACGCGGTGTGCTTCTCGGAGTACTCGCTCATGTCGAGTGAGATGAGCGCGTTCTCGTCGCCGAAGAGGAACTCCGCGAGCGTCTTGGAGAGCTCGGTCTTGCCGACGCCCGAGGGCCCGGCGAAGATAAACGATCCGGACGGACGCTTGGGGTCCTTCAGGCCCGCTCGGGTGCGGCGGATCGACTTGGACAACGCCTTGATGGCCTGCTCCTGGCCGATGACCCGGCGGTGCAACTCCTCCTCCATGCGGATGAGGCGCTGGGCATCGTCCTCGGACAGATCGGTCACCGGGATGCCTGTCATGAGGGCGAGGACCTCGGCGATGAGCCGCTCGTCGACCTCGGCCACGACGTCCATGTCGCCGGCCTTCCACTCGCGCTCGCGCTGTGCCTTCTCGGCGAGGAGGTTCTTCTCGTCGTCGCGCAGACGGGCTGCGAGCTCGAAGTCCTGGGCGTCAATCGCCGACTCCTTGTCACGACGGACGTTGGCAATGCGCTCGTCGAACTCGCGCAGGTCGGGCGGGGCGGTCATGCGACGGATGCGCAGCCGCGACCCAGCCTCGTCAATGAGGTCGATGGCCTTGTCGGGGAGTTGACGGTCGGAGATATAGCGATCGGACAGGCGTGCAGCGGCGGCCAGCGCGCTGTCGGTGATGGAGACGCGGTGATGCGACTCGTAGCGGTCGCGCAAGCCCTTGAGGATCTCGACCGTGTCGCTCACGTCCGGGGCATTGACCTGGACCGGGGCGAAGCGGCGCTCGAGCGCAGCATCCTTCTCGACATACTTGCGGTACTCGTCGAGGGTGGTCGCGCCGATGGTCTGGAGTTCACCGCGAGCGAGCATCGGCTTGAGGATGCTGGCCGCATCGATCGCGCCCTCGGCAGCACCCGCACCGACGAGGGTGTGCATCTCGTCGATGAAGAGGATGATGTCACCGCGCGTGCGGATCTCCTTGAGGACCTTCTTCAGGCGCTCCTCGAAGTCACCGCGGTAGCGGCTGCCGGCGACGAGCGCGCCGAGATCGAGGGTGTAGAGCTGCTTGTCCTTGAGCGTCTCGGGGACCTCGCCGCGGATGATGTTCTGGGCCAGGCCCTCGACGATGGCGGTCTTGCCGACGCCGGGCTCGCCGATGAGGACAGGGTTGTTCTTGGTACGACGCGACAGCACCTGCATAACGCGCTCGATCTCCTTCTCGCGGCCGATGACCGGATCGAGCTTGGATTCGCGCGCTGCCTGGGTGAGATTGCGGCCGAACTGGTCGAGGACAAGCGACGTCGAAGGCGTGCCCTCGGCGGGACCGCCGGCGGTCGCGGGCTCCTTGCCCTGGTAGCCGGAGAGGAGCTGGATGACCTGCTGGCGCACGCGGTTGAGGTCAGCACCGAGCTTCACGAGCACCTGCGCCGCCACACCCTCGCCCTCGCGGATAAGCCCGAGGAGGATGTGCTCGGTGCCGATGTAGTTGTGTCCGAGCTGCAGCGCCTCGCGCAGCGAGAGCTCGAGGACCTTCTTGGCGCGCGGGGTGAAGGGGATGTGACCACTCGGTGCCTGCTGGCCCTGGCCGATGATCTCCTCGACCTGAGAGCGCACGGCTTCGAGCGAGATGCCCAGGCTCTCGAGGGCCTTCGCGGCGACACCCTCGCCCTCGTGGATGAGGCCGAGGAGGATGTGCTCGGTGCCGATGTAGTTGTGGTTGAGCATCCGGGCCTCTTCCTGGGCCAGGACGACCACCCGGCGAGCCCGGTCGGTGAACCTCTCGAACATCTCTCAACCACCTTCTCTTCCGCGGCCCGAGGGCCTGTCCGGATGCGACGCACGGGCCGACCGGCTGGTTCGATGCTAGCGCCGCCTGCCCGAGGTCACCCGTCCGCGCCCTCAGCAGGCCTCAGCAGGCCTCAGGGGGATAACGCCGCGCCGGGTCCGAATCCTTCCCGGGGGCTGATCAGGGTTCCATCCCCAGGGATTCCTCAGGTCGCCAGTCGGCAACGGAGACCCTCCTCATGCCAATGTCTGGAGTATGCGAGGACTGCGAGGGACCCTCGCGGGGGTTGTCCTTGGCGCCCTGGTCGCGGGGCTGGCGAGCATGGCCGCGGGCCCGGGCACCGCGGCTCCCGCAGCACCTGCCGCGGTCACGCCCTCGACGGTCGGAGCCAACGCCATGACGACCGTCCGCATCACGGGCGCAGGCTTCCGCCGTGGCGACGCGGTCGCGATCCTCAACTGTCCCCTGAGCAATCCCGGCGCGGTCTATCCCATACCCTTCCCCGCTCCGCCGCCGGGTGGTAGCCCGGGCAGCGTGACGTACGTCGACGGGGAGACACTCCTGCTCACGACGCCCAGCGTGATTCCAGCGGGCGAGTGCGACATCCGAATCGGCGCCGTCACGCTCGCGGATGCACTCACCTTCGTCGAGGCGCCCGCGAGGCTGCGCGTAGAGATCCGAAACGACAGCGGACGACCGGATGCCGACGTGTGGGTCAGCGTCGCCTACAACTGTCCCCTGACCGCCCCCTCGCCTCCCTGGCCCCCGGGCGTCGGTGGATGCGACACGGATGGTCGTCGCAATCCGCATTACGCGTGGCCGGCGAGGACGGGCAGCGATCCGCACCGCTTCTGGTACGAGGTGTACGCCGGGCAGGATCCACTCCCGGCCTTCACCGGCATCCGGCTGACCGATCTCCCGCAGGTCGCCGGTCAGGACCACACCTACTCCCTGTCGGTCGCCAACATCGACTCGGGCGTGGTCTACGTCTCCTACGGTGAGGCGGTCAATGCCGGACCCAGCATCGACGAACGAGCGCCGTCCTACCTGACATCCCCCACGCGCTTCGACGTCTTCGAGCTCACCTTCCATGGCAGCGGACAGAGCGCAGGCGATGCCGGAGCGGGTCGCTGGACCACACGCGTCTACGCCAACATCACCGCAGTGGCCGGGCTCGGCATCCTCATGGACATGTCGGGCTTCGATAACTCCGTCGACGCGCGGGGACCCGCCCCGCAGCGCGTCGGCACCGGCATCCGCTGGTCGAGCGATCTGGGGATCCTTGACGTCCAGCGCACACTCGCCGCCGCGGGAGCGGACGTGACCGACACTCGCGTCGTGGTTACCAGGGATGGCGCTCCTCTCACCCCGGACACCTTCCTGCGCTTCGTCTCACCGAGCACGAACGGCGGCGCCGGCTACGCCGACCTCGGACTCGGATCCGCGTCGTACCTCACCTGGATCGATGAGCAGCGTCGACCTCTCACGGTCATCGGGCTCTACACCGGTGCGGGGGTCGGCCAGGGGACGTGGTTCTGCTATCGGGCAGAGCGGTTCCGCGCCGACGCCCCGACCGTGCTGCGCGGCTCCTACGATCATCCGAGCAGGGCGGCGGCCGTGACGGCGGCCCAGGATTCCTGCCGCGGGGGTACGCCAGGCCTGGACATCACCACGGCGACATCGCCCACCTCGGGCACGGCAGGCCCGGTGACGTCGCGGGCTGTCTACATGCAGGACAACGCCTTCCTCCAGGGCGGCTCGGCCGCCGCGGGCAACGACCTCTACAACGCGATCTACCGCGACTTCATCGTGTCCTTCGCCTATGGATTCTGGGGCTCTCTCCCCGGCAACGAAGGCTGGACCACCTCGTCCTGGGATCGCGGCCGGGCCACGGCTTTCACCGCCGCATGGCCGGGACTCGCGGACCCTCGCAAGCATCCCCGGTGGAATGCCTACGCTGAGTCGATCTGGCTCCTCGGCAATGCCTACGGCATGCCGTATAGCGACACCTTCGACAATGCGGGCAAGGGCAACCCGCTGGTGTCCGGGACCTCCATCACCACGTTGCGAGTCACGGTGCGTCCCGACGGCCCGTGGAGCGATCGGGCCCGGCTCCTGCCGGAGAAGCAGCGCATCGCGGCACGCAAGGCCGTCCCCTTCGCCACGACGCGGCTCACGCCCGTGGGCCTCACCTCTCCGATCGCGTACACCCTCACCCCTCGACTCCCCACGTCGCGCAAGCGAGCGCGCGACGGCATCTGGTTCTCGCGTCACCACGGCGTGATCCTCGGCAGGCCCACGCGTGTCATGCCGCGGATGACCTACATCGTCACGGCGCGCGGCGCGGATGCCCGCATCGCAACCGCGCGGATCCGCCTCGGTGTCAGCCGGTAGCGAGGCTAGCGGCGAAGGGCTGCGCGCACTCCGGCGACGAGCCAGTCGGCGTACTGCTTCTGACCCTCTCGGGAGGTCATGCGGGCGGCGTCGGAGACGTTTCGCATGTTGCCGAGCTCCACCAGGATCGCCGGGACGTCGGAGAAGTTGAGCGTGGAGATCTCGGGAGTGATCAAAGTCTGACCGGAAATGTACGTCGACCTGGGCGCACCGGCGCCGGCCATGCCCTGGATGAAGCGCTGTCCCATGCGCACGCTGGGCTTGGCGATGTCATCGGTCCAGCCGGGGATCACGGCCGGCAACATCACGTAGAACCCAGAGCCACTCGGCCCAGCACCGTCAGCGTGGATCGATAGCAGGAGATCAGCACCCACCTGGGCGCCGAATCGCCCCCTGTCCCAGACGCAGGGCCCCCAGGAGTTATACGAGTTGTTCGAGCGAGTCTTGCGCACTGTGGCGCCCAGCGCCGTGAGGCGATTCTCCAGATAGCGCGTGACGCGCCAGTTGAATGTCGACTCGGGGAAGCCGCCGTTCGTGGCGGTGCCGGTCGTGTTGCAGCCCTTCGTGATGTGGCCGTTGAATCGTGTCTGGGCGATCTCGGATGCGAATCGTGGATTGGAATTGCCGAGTTGGTGCCCGGGGTCGAGCGCGATGACGATTCCGTCGAGGGGACGCGCCGGGGCGCTGCTGGCGGGAACGGCCACTCCGAGGGCCGCGACGAGACCGGCGATAGCGCAGGTAGCGACTGGGGCGGCAAACCTCATCTCAGCAGCATAAGCATGCGGTGGTTGCCGAGGGTATTCGGCTTGACGCGCTCGAGATCGAGGAATTCGGCGACGCCTTCGTCGTAGCTCTGCAGCAGTTGCTCAAAAACGTCTTGGCCTACCGGGCTACCCTCGATCTCGGCAAAGCCCCGACTCGCGAAGAAGTCGACCTCGAAAGTCAGGCAGAACAGGCGCGCGAGTCCGAGTTGGCGAGCGCGTGCGATGAGCTCGTCGAGGATGCGTCCACCGACACCGTTGCCGGTATGGCCGGGCTCAACGGCCAGGGTACGAATTTCGCCGAGGTCCTCCCACAGCACGTGAAGTGCACCGCAGCCCACTACCCGGCCCTCGGATTCGGCGACGACGAACTCCTGCACGTCCTCGTACAGCGTCACAGGAGCCTTGGCCAGGAGCCGGCCGTCGCTCGTGTAGTGGCTGACCAACTCCCGGATGGCACTCACGTCGCGGGTCTGCGCTGCCCGCAGGATCAGGGTGCTCATCGCTCTGGCTTCACCAGCGGGAAGAGGATCGTGTCGCGGATCCCGAGCCCGGTGAGAGTCATGAGGAGGCGATCGATGCCGACGCCGACTCCCCCTGCGGGAGGCATGCCGATCTCGAGTGCGCGCAGGAAGTCCTCATCCAGAGGCATCGCCTCATCGTCACCACGGTCGGCGAGGGTAGCTTGCGCGATGAGCCGATCCCGCTGGATGACGGGATCCGCCAACTCGGAGTAGCCCGTGCCCTGCTCGTAGCCGTCGATGTAGAGGTCCCACTTCTCGACCACGCCGGGTCGATCCGGGTGCGCGCGCGTCAGCGGTGAGGTGTCCTCGGGGTAGTCCATGATGAAGGTGGGCCGGTCGAGGGCGGGGATGACGTAGTGATCGAGGAGTTCCTCGACGTACTTCCCCGCGACCCAGTGCGACTGCGGCTCAATGCCGACGGCCCGGCACAGACCGGCGAGCTCGTCGATGCCGGTCGCGGGCGTGATCTCGCGGCCCGCCGCCGCCGAGACGGAGTCGTAGAAGTCGATCTCGGGCCACTCTCCGGAGAGATCGTGCACGCTGCCGTCGGCGTGGGTCACCTCGAGGCCTCCGGTCGCCGCGACGGCTGCCTCCTGGATGATTTCGCGCGTGATGCGCGCGACATCGCGATAGTCGGCGTAGGCCGCATAGAACTCGAGTGCGACGTACTCGGGCGAGTGTGTGGAGTCGACGCCTTCATTACGGAAGTTGCGGTTGATCTCGAAGACCCGCTCGAGCCCGCCGACGAGAGCGCGCTTGAGGAAGAGTTCGGGAGCGATGCGGAGGTAGAGCTCCAGATCGAGGGCGTGGGAGCGCGTGACGAAAGGCCGGGCAGCGGCCCCGCCCTGCTGCGTCTGGAGAACGGGCGTCTCGATCTCGAGGAAGCCTCGTTCGGCGAGGCTCCTGCGCACACTGGCCTCAGCGATCACGCGCATGCGCGCCATCTCGCGGGCCTCCGGCCGCATGATGAGGTCGACGTAGCGCTGCC
>JAULZJ010000095.1:0-7485 GCA_032117435.1 Candidatus Nanopelagicales bacterium
GCGCCGTCAAGGACGAGGTCCAGCCCTCACCCGATGCCTTCCGGGTCTTCCTCGATCCCGCGGGGCATCCCTTCTGCCTGGTGCATGAGAGGTACGACGTCTGACGCGCACTGCACGTATACCGCCAGTTAACGACGTTATGAGCGCGCTGAGCGTCGCTTCGTGGCGGTACGCGTGCAGAGGGCGCCGTCCACAGGTGCGGGCGAGGCCCTGGCGCCGCAGATCGTGGGTGACCATCCTGGCGCCATGCATCACGGCCGAGGCGCCGCCGACACCGCCGCCAGTCTGAGCGCCCACTTCGCGGGGGCGGCGTTCACCGTTGCCCAAGCCGAGGAGCGTGGGATCTCTGCTCGTCGGGTGACTCTTGCCGCCGATGCGCGAATGCTCGTGCGGGTACGCCGGGGCCTCTACCTTGTCGGGGATCCCGATGCCCTTGAGCAATCCGACTGCGCGCGGGCGGACGCGCGGTTGGCCGTCGCACAGCATCGGGTCGAGCAGTTGCGGGACAGTGGGATCCCGGCCGCGCTTGCCGAGGAGACGTCAGCGGCCATCTGGGGACTGCCGCATGACCCTGGTCCGCCTTCGACTCTGCTTATCCCTCGTGGCACCACCGCGCATCTGGGCACCCGGTATGGCATTCGCCTGCGCGAGGGAGATCTCCGGGACACGGTGACATTCCGGGGCATGACCCTGACGTCGCCTCTAGCCACCGCGCGGGACATCTGCCGCGGCCTGCCGCGCTACAAGGCCGTCGCGCTCTTCGGCCTCGCTGTGCGTCGGCACGCCGAGTGGTTGCTCGCCGGGGACGATCGCATGGATCCCGGTGATCTGACCCAGGCCCTGGCCGATGCCGAATGGCGGGCAGACCTGGCCGAGGAGATGCGGGGCATGCTCGCCGCGTCACCGCGCCGCTTGCCCTGGTGCGCCAGCGCTGACCCTCGCCCGGAGACGTATCTGGAGGGGATCTCGTGGGGGCGCTTCACGGGCTGGAAACTCGGTGACATGAGGCCGCAGGCGTGGGTACGCGGTGCTAGCGGTCGCCTTTACCGCGTGGACGTCCTCATCGATGGCGTCGCTGGCGAAGCCGATGGGGCGGTCAAGTACGGCGCACCGGATGCCCTGTGGAAGGAGAAGCGTCGTCAGGAGGACATAGAGGAGGGAGGCACGCGTGTCGTGCGGTGGACCTTTGCGGACGCGGAGCATCACCCGGATCGGCTGCTCCAACGGTGGCGCAGGGCCCTCGCTCACCGTGCCGCCTGAGGCCTACTGCACGTATTCCGCCCGTTAACGACATAAAGAGCGCCCTGAGCGTCGCTTCGTGGCGGTACGCGTGCATGGACTAGTCGCTCGCTGTCTCCGTCGGCGGCTCGGGTGCGACCGGCGGGGGCACATCGCAGGTACGCCGTGCCGGACGGTCGGCGAATCGGTCGGCAATCCAGGTGATCGCCGACGGGCCGGCGACGATCGCGGCCTTGAGGTGATTGACGCCGCCCAGCCAGTCGACGGCGATGGTGGACCCGGACTCGCACCATTCCTGCTGGAGCATGGCCTGGGGCCAGGCGAGCACCACCTCGTCGGCCGTGCCCTGCGCGATGAAGACGGGCATCTCCGCGGGCAGGGGCGGCGGCGTCTGAGAGGCGATGAGATCGGCCCAGCCCGGGGTGTCGCTGGGATTGACGGCGAAGAAGTCCTGGCCCAGGTCGGTCCGCAGATAGCCCTCGAGCGCGGCGGGCTCGATGCACTCCTGGGCGAGTCGCTCGGCGTTGTCCAGCCCGGCCTGCGTGAGCACGCCATCGATGGGCAGCGACGGATCGATGTACTGCCAGCCCACGAGCGCCTCGGGGCCGATCGCCCAGCCGGCCGCGGTGTCCCACTGCACGCCGACGATCTCCGGCAGCAGGGCGGCGGGTGCGGCAGCGGCGACACCGACGAGGGTGAGCGACGGATCGATGTCCGCGGAGAGATGGCCGGTCCACAGTGCGGAGTGGCCGCCCTGGGAGTGTCCGTAGACGGCGTAGCGATCGCCCGCCTGCGCGAAATCCAAGGAGCGCACCGCTTGCACGGAGTGCACGACATCGTTGGCCTCGGCCTGCCCGACGAGATAGAGCTCGGGTCCGGGAGTGCCGAGTCCGATGTAGTCGGTGGCGACGACGACCCAGCCGAGCGCCAGGGCCTGCTCGAGCCAGACATCCATGTCGGCGAGGCCGCGTGGTGTGCGCGACGGTGCGCAGGCGTCGCCCATGCCGACAGTGCCGTGCGCCCACGCGAGGACCGGGCGCCCTTCGGGTGGTGCGGGGGAGTCGGGGATGAAGACCATGGCCCCCGACGCGGCGGGCGTGCCGTCGGGGCGGGCGGAGACGTAGAGCATGCGGTACGCCGTACCCCCGTCGATGTCCGTCGTCTCGACCGGATCGGCGAAGTCCAGAGGTGCGGTGCGGATGAGGGAGCCCGGAGTCGATGGCAGGGGCTCCGGTGGGGTGTAGAAGGGGTCGAGTGCCGCCTGCCGGGCGTTGCCCTGTGCGCGTGAGTCGATGACCTGGGCGGTGACGAGGACGCTGCCGGTAAGCAGGATCGCCAGGAGGGCGATGAGGATGATGCGTCCGGCGGTCACCGGCTCAGGCTAGCCCGAATTCCAGTCTGGCCCCCGCATCCCCGTCAGTACGTGCAGTCCATGATCCACGCACCCGTCGCCCCGGTGACTGCCTTGGCGCGGAAGCGGAAGCAGATGTTGTCGCTGCGGACCGTCGATGTGCTCGCGTCGTTGTAGGTGGTGCCGGTCTGTCCCGTGATCACATTGACGAATCGTCGCTGACCCTGGATGCGTCGCTGGATCTGGACGTAGTCGGCTCCCACCGACGCCCGCCACGTCAGCGTGACGGACCTGTTGGCCTCGCGTGTCAAGGTGACCTCGAGATCCGCTGGCACCTTCTCCAGGCCGATGGGCACTCGACTGCCTGAGAAGGCCGACTCGGCTTCTATGACCGTCGCCGTCGCGAAGCTGCCCGACCACTCGAACCATTCACGGAGGTAGGGGGGATCGGGATTGGCGCCGACCTTGTAGGACCCCGTGGGCAGTCCCTCGAAGAGCACGATGCCCACCTTGTTGGTCTTGCCTGTCAACGAGCCGCCGTCGCCGACGAGGGTGATCTCCACGCCTGGCACGGGGTCTCCGGTGATCTCGTCGACGGTCTCGACGGTGATGTCCGCGCCAAAGGGAACGTCGACGTCGTCGAGTTCATGGGTCTGACCCGCCACGACATCGACCACGCGCGCCTCTGCTTGCCTTGGTGTCCCGGGATACCACCGGGGCTGGAAGGAGTACCAGTCATGGCCGGGAGACGTGTCGAAGAGCACCGTCGTCGGGCCCACGGGCACGTCCTCGAGCTCGAACGTCCCGTCGTCTTCCACGCGCGTTTGCGCCACCTGCCCCAGTGTGGCCGAGAAGGCCGTGACCCGGGCCCCCCATGCGCCGTAGCCGCCGTCGGTGTACGCCGTGCCCATGATGGTTCCCGTATCCAGACCTTCCTCGAGCGTGATCGTGTCGGCGGTGACGTTGTAGCTCTCCTCGAGAGGAATCGTTTGGGCGCTTTGCCATCTCGACGCGTTCTTGTACCAAAGGCTCTTGTAGGCCACCGGCCCCGGTGAAGGCACCACGTGCAGGCGGGCGAGGGTCGCGGCGGCCAAGGACGGGAACGTGTAGGTACCCGAACCATCCGTGACAGCCGTCGCCGTAGGCGCGTCCGGCACCTGGGTGGGGTAGTTCACCGGTGACAGATAGGCATGCACTGTGACGCCGGGTGCGGGCGCACCACTGGGCAGGTTTACACGCCCGGTGATCTTTGCTCCGATATCCAGCGTGAGGTTGACTTCCTTTTGTTGATTGGACCCCACGTAGACCCCAAGCGTCCGGGGAGCTAGCGGGGGCCAGGCGGCCGCTGAGGTTGCAGTGACGTCGTAGGTCCCGATCGGCACATTGGCAAATGAGTAGGTGCCCGTTGAGGCATTGGACGTCGTTTGAGCGATCACCGTGCCGTCTTGGGTCAACGTCACCGTGGCGGCCACTGGGCTGGAGTCGATACTGCGCACCTTGCCGAACACGTCCCCATCGAGGCTCCCTGCCGGGTTCCCCGCGATGCGCGGGCAAGGTGTGAGGTTGAATTTCGCACAGATCTGGGGGCGGATCTGATTGGCAATCGCGTAAGCGTAGATGTTCTTGAAACCTTTCGCGTTGGGATGCGCCCAACCGCTCGACACTGCCGCCGCAGTCCGGAGGACTGTCGCACCGGGGACCCATGAGAGCCACCAGGCAATGTCGTTGCGCTTTTCCTCTCCCATCTTCTTGAGTCCGTCGTCGCGATTGGTGTTGAACCAGCGGTCACCAGCCGACGCGCACACTCCATGGCCCGTGGTGTTGGCGACCGGCACGGCGGTCCACTTCGATGTGGTCGTGGAGTGGGTCGCGGCGGCGCTGAGGATGAGCGCATTGAGCTGCTTCACCATGACGGACTGGAACAGATCTGCCTCGGCAGCGCGGATCTCCCACGTCAGCGGGTCGTTGCCGGTCTGATTGCACAGGGCGCCAGCGCTATCTGTGATCGCACCCTGCGGGTAGGTGTTCAGATAGATGTGCGGAACCTTGTTGGTGAACTTGGGGTACTGGAATGCCATCTTGGCCCAGCCGCCTAGTCTCTTCTCGCATGTTGCTCCGGTCGAGACCGTGACTTGGGAGCCAATGGCGTCTGACGAGGACTTCTCGATGGCCTCGATCGTCTCGTCAGGCGTGCAGCGGACGTAGGTCGCGGGAGCAACACCCCCGCGTGCCGCCTTGGCAAGCAACTCGTAGGAGGCTGCCAGCACCGGAGTGCAGCGTCCCGCCGCCGCATCATCCATCGTCAACGCCGTGCATTGGGTCTTGCTCTCTGTCGGGCCGGGTTTCGCTCCCTTGAGGTCCTCATTCGACAGCACATATGACGTCGGTCCCGACAGCAGGTTGATAACCCGCTGCGCATCCGGAGCCGGCAGGAGGGTGCCGTTCTTGTACTCCGCGCACTCGTTGAGTCCTCCGAAGCCAACCGACAGGAGTCCGAGCAGGTGCCAGTTCACTGCGCACAGGAAGAGCATCCGGCCAAAACCTGCATCGTTACCGCCGACGTTGACCATGGCGGCGTCGATAGATGACCGCCAGGCATTTGCCTGTTCGACCTGGCTGGGCATCTCGGGGTCGAAGACTCGTTCCGACCCCATGCCGAGGTAGGGCGTCAGGACCCCGCCGTTTTCATGGTCGGTCTTGACCTCCCCATTGACGGCGCTGATGCCGGAGCGGATCGCGCCCCCGGAGCAGGCGAAGTTGCGAAAGGTGATGCGCGCCTTTCCCTGGAAGGCTGCGGCCAGCAGGAGAGCAGCCTGGTTGAGCCCGGAGTTGGGGGAGCGGTGGCACCGTCGGTCCTCGGCAGTGCCATTCGGCGTCCACAGTGCGGGCTTCTTGCCCAGTTCGACGATCCACTTGTTGAGCAGCCCGCTGTAAACGTAGGAGCCGGCTGTGTGGGGTGCCCCTTCGCCCGAGCCATAGGAGTCGCCGAAGCCAGCGATGACGAACTCCGGAAGTGCGCTGGCCGTGACTTCCGCGGCGGGGGTGGTTGCGGTAGCCGCTGGAGCCGCGAGCGTCGCGGTGGTCACGCAGATCGCGGTGAGAGTGGCGACGAGCGCCATGACCCTGTTGTGCTTCACGTGCGTCCTTCCGCCAGACGCGGCGGCCCAAAAAATCGGGCGGTCGCGACGCCCTGATGTCGGGCAGGCTACTCCTCAGCGATCAGGTTTCGCGCGGCCTCGTCAGTAAGATGTACCGAGCGTTCCGGACAATTCGCCCACCGAGCCCCGACTCGGACGGCGTCAGACTTTGACGTAGATGTGCACGAGGTCGAGGGCCTCGCGGATCGGCTCCTCGGTGAGGTGCGGGGCAATGCGCTCGCGGAAGCGCACGGAGATCGACTCCTCGACAGCGACCTCGGCCTCGAGGTCGGACTCGAAGATCCCGATTCCGCGGATGACTCCGCCATCTCGGTCGCTGGTGACCAGGATGAAGTCCTCGCTGGGATTGTCGACGCCGAATTCACGTCCGGCGGTCACCGGCACAGGTTAGGCGACGGACTGCATCCTGGGGTCGAGCCGCCCTACACTCCGCGCATGCGTCGATTCCCCCCGATCGTCCTCGCTGCGGGCCTGGCCCTGTCGCTCACGGTCGCTGCAGCGCCGGCCCAGGCCCTCATCCCCGCAGACGTGTCGCTGACCGCCGGTCCGACCTCGTCGGTCGTCAGCGTCTCGCCCGACGTGTACTACGACGCTGCCTCGAGCACGTACTACCTCTATACGACGGGTATGCGCATCGGTGTGTACTCGTCGAGCGACGGCCAGAGCTGGGCCGAGGTCCCCGGCGCAAACACTCCCACGGGCCCCTACTTCGACCCCTCCGTGGTGCAGGCTGCGGACGGCACCTATCGCATGTACTACGTCTACCGCCCCTCGATGAGCAGTCAGCCGTGCTCGGGCAAGGAGCTGCGCTACGCGACATCCACCGATCTCATCCGTTGGACGCCGGTGTCGACGACCCTGCTTGCGGATCTCGGCTGCGGCGTGCCCAATGTCGTGCGCGCGGGCGATGAGTACCGGCTGTACTACGTGCGCGGGGGATCGGGCTTCTCGCACGGCACCTACATGGCGACGTCCCCTGACGGACTGACCTGGACACCGACCGACACGCTGCTCACGCCGAAGGACTTCGTCGATCCGTCCGTGGTGCAGTTGGCCGATGGCAGTTGGCTGATGTTCACCGCCGACTTCCCGCCGATGCAGCCGCCCCCACCGGGCTTCTTCCAGAAGCTGTACGTCGGTACGTCGGATGACGGCCGCACCTGGGACTTCGATGCGACAGCCCCCCTGTACGTCGCGGGCTCCAGCCAGGGCGCTTTCGACCCCGATGCCGTCGTGCTGCCCGATGGCAGCGTGCGCGCGTGGTGGTCGCAGGGCACGTCGTACGACAACGCCCGCATCACGCCGGGCCAGGTCACGGTCGCCCCGAGCCCCGAGCCGATCCCCGGCATCCCGGGCAAGCCCAGGCTCGCGCTCGGCAAGGCCGGAGTGAAGGTGGCGTGGACCTATCCGGCCGATGCACCGACCCCCGACGGCTACCTCGTCCAGGTGAAGGTGGGCCGGGGGTGGACGGACGTCGCACGGGTGACCACCAGGTCCACTTCCCTCACCTGGGCCAAGGTCGGCGCCACGCCGGGCAAGGCCTTCAGCGTGCGAGTGGTGGCCTCCCTCGGCGAGACGATGGTCAGGTCACCGATTGCCAAGGGGACTCGTCCGCGCCGCTAGCCCGCGCCGCTAGTCCTTGACGAAGATGTGCACCAGGTCGAGGGCCTCGCGGATCGGCTCCTCGGTGAGGTGCGGGGCGATGCGCTCGCGGAAGCGAACGAAGATCGACTCGTC
>JAULZJ010000096.1:0-3018 GCA_032117435.1 Candidatus Nanopelagicales bacterium
GAGGGTGGCCAGACGGCTCATGAGTGGAAGCCCTCCGGGAGCGTCGTCGGCTCGTCGACCTCGACCATGCTCGCGCCGGGCACGGCGGAGTGCTGCTCGCGCGAGTGCCCCTGCCAGCCTGCCGGCGTACGCCTATCCCGCCCATTGATGAGGTTGATCCACGACGAGGTGCCCTGGAGGCGGTTGTCGACCGGTGGGCGCAGCTCGTTGAACTCCTCCTCCCAGTGGTGCGGGTTGAGAGGGGAGTGCGAGCGCTCCTCAGCCTTGACCCAGACGCACCGCATCTCTGGCTTGACCTCGCAGTGGCCGTCCTCGCGCACGCCGCCGCAGGGCCCGTTGCGCAGCGTCTTGGGGCAGGTCATCGGGCACGTCATGCCGGTCGAGTGCAGGACGCACTGGCCGCACATGCGGCAGTCCCACACGGGCTTCTTGACCGCGTGCTCGAGCAGGGGAAGCAGCTTGGGCACTAGCGGGCCGCTCGCCTCGCGGTGACGAACTCCTTGGCGCGGCGCACCGCGGTGGCGGCGTCTGCGGCGTAGCCGTCGGCCCCGCAGACATCGGCGTACTCCTGGGTGACGGGCGCGCCGCCCACCATGATGACGACCTTGTCGCGCAGGCCGGCCTTCTCGATGGCGTTGATGTTGGCCTTGAACATCGGCATGGTCGTGGTGAGGAAGGCCGACATGCCCACGATGTCGGGCTGATGCTCCTCGATCGCAGCGACGAACTTCTCCGGCGGCACCTGCACGCCGAGATCGATCACGGTGAAGCCCGCACCCTCGAGCATGATGTTGACGAGGTTCTTGCCGATGTCGTGGACGTCGCCCTTGACGGTGCCCATGAGGAAGGTGCCCACGCTCTCGACGCCGGTCTGCGCGAGCAGCGGGCGCAGCAGGTCGAGTGCCCCGGCCATCGCCTTGCCGGCGATGAGCATCTCGGGCACGAACCAGTCACCGCGCTCGAAGCGGGCGCCGACCTCTTCGAGGGAGGGAATGAGCGCCTCGAAGAGCATGCGCTCCGGCGGGAGGCCGCTGTCGATGCCGGTCTGGGTGAGCTCGAGAACGGCGGGCTTGTTGCCCACCATCGTCTCGTCGTAGAGGCCCTTGAGGATCTCGTCGGGAGTCATGCGGCTCCTGCCTTTCGTGCGACATCGGTGCGGACGGTTGGAGTGGATCCAAGGGGACGGAGGGCTTCACCGATGTGCTCCGCGGTCCGGCGGACCTCCTGGGCGACGCGGTGCAGTTCGACGGCGGTCAGGCGCACGCCTGGTCCTGAGACCGACACGGCGGCAATGACGGTGTCGTCGGCGGATCGGACAGGAGCCGCGACGGCGACGAGACCGGGCTCGAGCTCGGAGTCCACGATGGCGACGCCCTTGACGCGCACCTGCTCCAAGGCCAGCTCGAGCTCGGCGCGCGAGGTGATCGTGCACTCGGTGAGCCTGGGCAGGCGACCCGGTGGCAGCGGGGTGCCGTAGGCCAGGAAGACACGGCCGAGCGCACTGCAGTGGAAGGGCACGGGTCGATCAAGCCAGTTGACAGCGCCGAGGAGGTACGTGGAATCCACCTGCGCGATCTGGCGTACCTCACCCGCGACGGGAATGGCGAGATTTACGGTCTCGCCGGTGACCTCCCCGAGTGCATCGAGGAAGGGCTGTGCGATGCGCAGGAGGTCATCCTCGGGACGGACCGAAAGGGCGTAGTCGGTGATGGCGGCGCCGGGCTGCCAGGCACCGGCGATCGTGCGCTGCAGCAGGCCATTGCGCTCCAGGCTGGTCGTCAGGCGCGAAAGGGTGCTCTTGGGCAGTCCGGTCTGCACGGCGAGTTCGGCGAAGGAGACCGGGGCGGTCGAGCTCAGGACGGTCGTGAGCACGGCGGCGGCACGGTCCACCGCCTGGGTGCCGACAGTCGTCGCCATGGCCTCGCCTTCCTCGCCAACAGTTCCACCATATGGAACTCCACTTCCAAAAGTGGAGTGTAGGATCGTTGGACCAACCGGTCAAGGCGAATCCGGTCACAGCGAATCGGGAGAGTCGATGTTCGAGAACACCATGCCGCGTTACGAGATCCTCTCCGAGGAGTCCATGGCCGTCCTCGACAAGGGTTGGCGACGCATCGTCTCCGAGCTCGGCATCGAGTTCATGATGCCGGAGGCGGTGGAGCTCTTCAGGGCTGCCGGCATGCGCACGGACGGCGACAAGGTGTTCTTCGATCCCGACTTCGTCCTCGAGCAGGTGGCGAAGGCGCCGCGCGAATTCAATATCCAGGCACGCAACCCTGACAACACCGTGCACATCGGCGGCAACTCGATGGTCTTCTCCAGCGTCTACGGCCCGCCCTTCGTGCGCCAGGGTGACGTGCGCCGGGACGCGATGATGGAGGATTACCGCAACTTCGCCAAGCTCGCCCAGTCCTTCAGCGCTATGGACAGCGTCGGCGGAGTGGTGTGCGAGCCGAGCGACGCGCCCCTGGATTCGCGACACCTGGACATGCTGTACGCCGCAATGACCCTCACCGACAAGATCTACATGGGCAACGTCGTGAGCGGCACGCGCGCACTCGACACCATCCGCATGAGCGAGATCCTCTTCGGTGGCCGCGAGGCCATCGAGCAGACACCCGTGTCCTTCTCGCTCATCAACTGCAATTCCCCCCTGCGGTGGGACGATCGCATGCTCGAGGCGCAATTCGAATACGCCAAGGCGATGCAGCCGGTCATCCTCACTCCGTTCCTGCTCATGGGCGCCATGTCCCCGGTCTCGATCCCCGCGACGCTCGCGCAGCAGATGGCAGAGTCCCTGACCGGCATCGCGCTCACCCAGCTCATCCGCCCGGGCGCACCCGTCATCTTCGGCAGCTTCCTGTCCAACATCGACATGCAGTCGGGCTCCCCGCAGTTCGGCACTCCGGAGTCGGCTATCGGCCTGCTCTGCACCGGCCAGATCGCCCGTCACTTCGACCTCCCCTTCCGCAGTGGCGGTGCCCTCAACTCCTCGCAGACCCCCGATGCCCAGGCGGC
>JAULZJ010000097.1:0-2318 GCA_032117435.1 Candidatus Nanopelagicales bacterium
CTAGACTGGATCGAATCCTCTTCCGTCACCACGCTGATCACCTCTGCCGACACCGTGCTGCGGGGTACCTCTCAGTGGGTCGCCTATGTGGTCGAGCCCGGCGGTCCGGCGTGGCCCGGGGGGTGGCAAGTCGTCTCGAGCCCCGCCCTCGTGGTGGCTACCGGACTGGTGGCAGCCATCGGCCTGGCAGGCATCGCGGCGCGGAGCACCCCGCATCGGGACTTCCTCGTCGGGGGAGCTCTCCTGGGGCTTGTGCTGGTGTCACTCGGCCATACGGGTGTGGTGCAGGGAATCGGAGCAGATGCCGTGCAGGACGCGCTCGACGGCGCATTGGCTCCCTTGCGCAACACGCATAAATTCGATCCAGTCCTGCGGTTGCCGATTGCCTTGGGAGTCGGTTTCGCGACCGCTGCCGTGATGCGGCACCTGTCACAGGGTCAGGCGAGGCGTTGGATTGCTGCCGGAGTGGTCGCCCTTATCGCGGTGACAGCCTGGCCGATGGCTACCGGCGGTCTTGTCCGCAACCGGTCCTTCGAGGGCATTCCCGGGTACTGGACCGACGTTGCGGGTTGGCTCGCCGAGAAGTCACCTGAGGGCCGCGCTCTCGTCGTGCCGGGAGCCTCTTTTGGCATCTATAGCTGGGGTCGCACCCAGGACGAGCCCCTGCAGCCGCTCGCCGGGTCCCCCTGGGGCGTGCGCGATGCCGTTCCTTTGTCGAGTGCGGGAAACATCCGGTGGCTCGACGCCATCCAGGAGCGGATCGACTCTGGGCGCGGCTCGCCACGCCTGGCTGACGCGCTTGCGCGCGCTGGGGTGGAGTACGTCGTGGTGCGCAATGACATCGATCGGAGACGCAGCGCTACCCCTCGCACTGTCCTCGTCAGGCAGGCACTCGTGCGCTCGGGAGGCTTCACTCCCGTGGTGGGGTTCGGTCCGGCGCTGCCCCCGTTCCGTACGGCGACCACGGTGATCGACGACGGGCTGCAGGACACCGTGGCCGCCGTCGAGGTGTGGCGGGTCGAGTCACCGATCGCCGCCGATGATCCCCGCGTGACCCTGCGAGATGCGTCCAGCGTGACTGTGGTGTCAGGTGCCGCGGAGTCCCTGGTGGACCTGGCAGATGCCGAGGTTCTCGCTCACGAACCGGTCATCATCGCGGGCGACGAAGCAGCCTTGGCAGACGCGCCGGGAATTGCGATCAGATTCGCGGTCACGGATGGCTATCGGCGCAGTGAGGTGAACTTTGGTTCCACGCGGGACAACCGATCGCAGACGCTGCGCGCCGATGACGTGTACCAGTTGGATCGACGCGTCCACGACTACTTCCCAATCGATCCTGCTGGCCGCCAGTCACTTGCGGTCTATGAGGGGGGAGGCGTCACGGCGTCCTCGAGCGGGAGCGATGCGACGGCCCTGCGTGCTCGCTCGAACGCGGTACAGCCCTGGGCTGCGCTGGACGGCGATCCGACGACGGCGTGGGTGTCCGGAGCACTTGAGAAGGGCGTAGGTCAGTGGTGGGAGGTCGTCGCCGACGAGGAGTTCCGGGCACCGTTCGTGAGCGTGCGCCTCGTGCTGGGGGAGTTGGCCGGAATCGAGCCCGCGCGGGTCACGGTGTCCACTGATGCCGGGGAGATCACGGTGCCGGTAGTCGCTACCGGCGAGTCGCAGCGCCTGCCCCTGCCGGCCGGGCCCACCCGGACGTTGCGCCTCACCCTGGACGCCGTCGTTGATGGAGGTGTGGGTGAGGCATTCGGCCTGCGCGAGGTGGTGGTCCCCGGTCTTCGGATAGAACGCCGTGTCGCGACTGCCGGCCAGGTGGATGGCGGTCCGATCGTACTCACTGCACGCAAAGGTGAGCAGACGGGATGCGCGGCTGTGACAGGGCAACTCGTATGTTCGCCACAACTCGGGCGCCCGGGTGAAGAACGCACGGGAATCGCACGAATCGTGGACATCGCATCCCCCGGTGACTATCGGCTGCGGGTATGGGTGCGCCCCCGTGCAGGTGCCGCGTTGGACCAGTTGCTGGCTCCCGCACTCCCGGACTCGCCGCGAGCGAAGGCCTCCGGTGTCTACACCATCGATCCCGCGAGCCGTCCGCAGGCCGCGATCGACGGGGTGCTCGCCACGTCTTGGGTGGCCTCCCCGCTCGAGGCACGCCCCGAGTTGAGCATCACATGGGGTGAGCCCCGCAGGATCCGGGGAGTGCGCATCGACCTGGCCCCGGACCTCGTGGCCAGCCGCCCTCTGCGCGTCACGGCCACCGTCAATGGCCGGGAGACGACTGACATCGTCACGGCACGCGGCACGGTGACCGT
>JAULZJ010000098.1:0-10981 GCA_032117435.1 Candidatus Nanopelagicales bacterium
ATCTCCGCGACGTCGCCGATCGACTGCGCGCCGAGGGAATCCGGGTCGAGGTCGACGACGCGGACGATCGCATGCAGAAGAAGATCCGCAGTGCGCAGAAGTCCAAGGTGCCCTACATGCTCATCGCCGGCGACGACGATATGGCGGCGGGAGCGGTCTCCTTCCGCTACCGCGATGGCAGTCAGCGCAATGGAGTCTCCGTAGACGAGGCCGCCACGGAGATCCTCGACGCGGTGCGCCAGCGTCGGCAGGTGGAGAGCGCGCCGGCATGAGCGACAGCGGGCCACCCATCGATGACGGCGGGATGTACGACCGCTGGCAGCGGCTGTGGGTCCCGCACCGTGAGGCCTACCTCCGTGGGGAGGGTCGCCCGGCCCATGACGGTCCCGGCGAGGAGTGCCCCTTCTGCCGCGCGCCCGAGATGGCCGAGGAAGAGGGCCTCGTGGTTGCTCGCGGGGACACGGCGTACGTCGTGATGAATCTCTACCCCTACAACTCCGGGCACCTGCTCGTGTGCCCCTATCGCCACGTGGCGGACTACACGGATCTCGAGCCCGAGGATGTCGCCGAGATCGGCAGTCTCACGCAACACGCCATGCGGGTCCTGCGACAGGTGTCGCGCGCGCAGGGCTTCAACATCGGCATCAATCAGGGCAAGGTCGGCGGAGCAGGCATCGCCGGGCACCTGCACCAGCACGTCGTCCCCCGCTGGGGAGGCGACACCAACTTCATGCCCGCGATCGGGCACACGAAGCCCATGCCCCAGCTGCTCGAGGAGACGCGGCGCCTCCTCGCCGAGGCATGGGAGTCCGGCGGCTGAGGCAGCCGCACCGTCAGTACGTCGCAAGGAGTGAGTCATGGCGATCATCAGCGGGCCGGCCGGTATCGACCTGGAGGCAGAGCTCGAGTCAGTGGGCATTCGATTCGTGCACGCACCGGGCGAGGATGCTCCTGCGGACCTCATCGCGGGAGTGCTCGGCCCGGACGAGCGAGGGGTGCGAGCCGTCGTGGTCGCCGAGCCGCCGGTCGCCGGGGAGGAGCACGCAGGCATGGGCGCGTGGCACGTTAACTCTGTGGTCGAGGCGCACTTCGTCCGCACGGGACGCGGTCTGCTGCAGGTCGCCCTTGCTGAGGGCGTCGCCTCCGTCGAGGTCGTGCCCGGCGACGTCATGATCGTGCGCGGTGCAGAGCATCGTTACCTGCCGCTCGAGCCCCAGGAGTGGGTGCTGCGGCATTCAGGACCCGCGGATGCCGACCTCGGCGCACAGGAGACCGGCCGCGGGCCCGATCCGTGGCCGACGATGGGCTAGCGCGCCCCGAGCCCCTCGGCAATGTGCGCCGGCATGGCTTCGTGACCGTGGTAGCGGCGCGTGAAGGTCCCCGTGCCGTGCGCGAGGCTGCGCAACTCGATGGCGTACCGAGTCAACTCGAGCCCCGGGACTTCAGCGGTGATGGCGGTGCGGCCACTGGGCATCCCCTCCGTGCCCATGACGCGTCCCCGGCGACCGGAGACGTCGGACATCACGGCACCGACGTGTTCGTCGGGCACGAGGACGAGGATCTCGTCGATCGGCTCCAGCAGGGTGATGCCCGCCGAGTCCGCAGCCTCGCGAAGTGCCTGGGCGCCGGCGGCCTGGAATGCCATGTCCGATGAGTCGACGGAATGCGCCTTGCCGCCCACCAGCATCACGCGGATATCGATGAGCGGATAGCCGGCGCTGACGCCCTTGGCCATCTGCGCTCGGATGCCCTTCTCCACGGAGGGGATGAACTGTCGGGGGACGGAGCCGCCGACGACCATGTCGACGAAATCGAAGCCGCTCCCCGGAGGAAGCGGCTCCACCTCGATGTCGCACACGGCGTACTGACCGTGTCCACCTGACTGCTTGACAAGGCGCCCGTGGCCTCGGGCAGTCTTGGCGAAGGTCTCCCGGAGCGAGACGCGCACCGGTTCGCTGTCTACGGTTACGCCGTGGCGCGTGGCGAGTCGATCCAGCACTACGTCGGCATGCGCCTCTCCCATGCACCACAGGACGATCTGGCCCGTATCGGGATTGCGCTCGAGTCGCAGGGTGGGGTCCTCGGCCACGAGCCTGGCGAGTGCGGACGTGAGTTTGTCCTCGTCCGAGGCAGCGTGGGCCAGGACGGCGACGGGCAGGAGCGGCTCGGGCATCGACCACGGCTCGATCAGCAGGGGGAGATCCGGCGATGACAGCGTGTCGCCGGTCTCGGCGTGGGGGAGCTTGGTCACCAGTCCGATGTCCCCGGCGCCGAGCGCATCGATTGGCTTGAGAGCCCTGCCTACGCGCGTGCTCAGGCCGCCCATGCGCTCGTCCACGTCGTGGTCCTCGTGGCCGCGATCGGTGAGGAAGTGGCCGGACACGTGGAGGGTCGCATCGGGTGTCAATGTGCCGGAGAACACGCGGACCAGGGAGATCCGCCCGACGTAGGCATCCGACGTCGTCTGGACGACCTCGGCGCACAGGGACCCGGCGGGATCGCAGGTCAACGGCGCGCGCGGGGAGCCGTCAGGTCCGGCCACCCTGGGCAGGGGATGCTCGAGCGGAGAGGGGAATCCGCGCGTGAGGAGTTCGAGCAACTCCTCCATGCCGAACCCCACGGGAGATGTCGCCGTCACGAGGACGGGGAAGAAGTGCCCGCGGGCGACCGCCCTCTCGAGATCGGCGACGACGGTCTCGAAGGACACATCCTCGCCGCTGAGGAAGCGCTCCATGAGCTCCTCGTCCTCGGACTCCGTGATGATCCCCTCGAGGAGCCCTGCGCGTGCGTCGGAGATGAGATCGAGGTGCTGGGGATCGGGCTCCCGGTCGACGCGCGTTCCCGTGGAGTAGTCCCGGATCGTCTGCGACAGCAAGCCGATGAGCCCAGCGACGTGCCCGTCGTCGGCATGCAGGGGGAGGTAGAGCGGAAGGATGCCGGAGCCTTCCCCGAAGCTGGCCCTGCATGCCTCGACGGTCGACTCGACATCAGCGCGATCCCGATCCGCCTTCGTGACGACGATGGCGCGGGGCATGCCCACTGCGGCGCACTCGTCCCAGAGCATGGATGTCGCTGCATCGATGTCGTCGATAGCCGAGACGACGAAGAGCGCCCCATCCGCCGCACGCAGGCCTGCCCGCACCTCGCCGACGAAGTCGGCGTAGCCCGGCGTATCAAGCAGGTTGAGGCGGATGCCCCGCCAGTCCAAGGGCACCAGGCTGAGGGAGACGGACCTCTGCTGACGTCGCTCGGCGCCGTCGACATCCGACAGCGTGGTGCCCTCCTCGACTGTGCCGGCGCGAGTGATCGCGCCACTGGCGAGGGCGAGTCGCTCGATCAGGGTTGTCTTGCCCGCGTGGCTGGGCCCGACGAGCACGATATTGCGGATGTTCGCCGGGTCCGATGGCCTGGCCATGGTGCCCTCCTCATGTGCCGACTGCGGGACGCTCCCCTCACCCTTGTCCCCTCGGGCAGGAGGCGCAAGGGACTTCGGACTCTCTGCGGTGCGCCGTACGATGGGGTCGCCGGATCGGCCGGCACTCGCCGCGTCGTCGGCGGTACCCGCTGTGGAGCCCTCCACGGTCAAGGAGTGGTCGTGCTCAACAACCCGGCGGCGCGCAAGGTCTCCACCGCTGTCCTGGAGCCCATCGCCCGTGTGCTCCTCAAGATGCATGTCTCTCCGGACGCCGTGACCGTCGTGGGGACCCTCGTCACGTGCACGGCCGCACTCGTGTTCTTCCCGCGCGGGGACTTCGTGCCCGGTGTGATCATCATCGCGGCATCGGTGAGCGCCGACCTGCTCGACGGCACGATGGCTCGCCTCTCCGGACGCGCGGGACCCTGGGGCAACTTCCTTGACGCGACCCTCGATCGGGTTGCCGATGGATGCGTCTTCGGAGCACTCGTGCTGTGGGCCGCGTCCACCGGCAACGCCTGGACGACCGCGGCGGCGCTCACCTGCCTCGTGGGCGGCCAGGTCATCTCCTACGCCAAGGCGAGGGCCGAGGCCGTGGGCGCGACAGCCAATGTCGGCATTGCCGAGCGAGCCGAGCGGCTCATTGTCGTCCTTCTCGCGGCCCTGCTCGCTGGACTGGGCGTGCCCTACGTCCTCCCGGTCGCCCTCGGAGTGCTCGCCGTGCTCAGCGTCGTCACGGTTGTCCAGCGCATCGTCGTCGTGCGCCGGCAACTCAAGGTGCCCGGTGGAGACGCCGCGTGAGCCTGTCGGACTCGCTCGTGGACCTGGGATTCGGAATCGGATGGACCACCATCAAGCGGATGCCCGAGCCCCTGGTTGACCGAGCCTTCCAGGCTATGGCCGACAGGTCCTATCGCAAGCAGGAGCAAGGCGTGCGGCAACTTCGCGCGAATCTCGCCCGAGTGATGCCCGATGCCTCACCCGGCACGCTGGATGACACCACCCGCGAGGGGGTGCGACGCTACTTGCGCTACTGGAACGAGGCATTTCGGCTGCCCGCCTGGAGTCCGTCGCGCCTGCGCGACTCCTTCGTACTCGAGTCGGGAATCGAGCACCTCGACGTAGCCGTCCGCTCGGGCAGCGGCGCGGTGATGGTGTCATCCCACAGCGGCAATTGGGATCACGCTGGCGCCTGGGCATGTGATCGCTACGGCGGCATCGTCACAGTGGCCGAGCGGTTGAAGCCCACCGGCCTCTACGACAGGTTCGTCACCTATCGCGAGTCGCTTGGCATGGAGGTCCTCGCGCATGGCGACGACGACACATTCCGCACTCTCCTCCGACGTCTCAAGGAGGGCAAGCTCGTCTGCCTGGTGGCCGATCGGGACCTGTCCGGCAGCGGGGTGCATGTGGACTTCTTCGGCGAGACGGCGTCCATGCCCGGGGGGCCGGCCCTGCTGTCCCAGCTGACGGGTGCACCGATCATGGCGGTCGACCTATGGCACGTCGATGACGGATTGCGTGGTCGCGTGCAACCGGCCCTGGACCAACCTCAGGGCCTGGAGCGCAAGGATGCGGTTGCGGCTCTCACGCAGTCGATGGCAGACGCCTTCGCCACCTCGATCGCAGGGCATCCCGAGGACTGGCACATGATGCAGAGGCTCTGGCTGAGCGATCTCCCACAGCGAGCTGCGTCGTGAGGATCGGCATCGTCTGCCCCTATGCGTGGGATGTCCCAGGCGGAGTGCAGGCCCACATTCGGGACCAGGCCGAGACCCTCCTCGACATGGGTCACGAGGTGAGTGTCATCACCCCGGTCGAGGATCCGATGCACCTGCCCCCCTACGCGGTGGACGGAGGCCGGCCACGCCCCGTGCCCTACAACGGTTCTGTCGCCCGACTCACCTTCGGCGTCAAGGCGACCGCGCGTGTGCGGCGGTGGATCCGGGAGGGCGACTTCGATGTCCTGCACGTGCACGAGCCCCTCGCCCCGTCGCTCGGAGTACTTGCCTGCTGGGCTGCGAGGGGACCTATCGTGGCGACGGTTCACTCGTCCATCGAGCGCTCTCGAGTGCTCATCACGGGGTACTACCTGGCGCAGACGGCGCTGGAGAAGATCTCCGCTCTCATCGCGGTCAGCGAGCATGCGCGTCGCACCATCGTCGACCACCTCGGCGGCGATGCCGTGCTCATCCCCAATGGCGTGAGGGTGGACCACTTCGCCGATGCCGTACCTCTGCGCATCTGGTCCGGACCCGCCATCGGCTTCCTCGGACGCATGGACGAGCCCCGCAAGGGCCTTCCTGTCCTGCTCGCAGCCTTCGACCGGATCCTCGATCAGCAGGCCGGCGCGAGGCTGGTGCTCATCGGACCCGGCGATGCCGAGGAAGCGCTCGCCGGACTCCCCGATCGCGTCCGCGAAGCGACCGTCTGCCTGGGGCGCCTCGATGAGGTGGACAAGGCACGTGCACTCGCGTCCCTGGACGTGTACGTCGCCCCGAACACCGGGGGCGAATCCTTCGGCATCGTGCTGCTCGAGGCCATGGCGGCGGGCGCACCCGTGGTCGCGAGCGACCTCGATGCCTTCGCGCGAGTCCTCGATGGCGGTCGCTGTGGGGTGATGTTCCCGGTGGAGGACTCCGACGCACTCGCCTCCGCCGTCATAGGACTGCTGGAGGACACGGGGGCGCGCACACATCTCGCGCAAGCGGGCCGGCGTCGTGCTGCCGCCTACGACTGGCACACGGTCGCCGGGGATCTCCTGGACGTCTACGCCAGCGTGATCGCCGGGCAAAGCGGCGTACGCGAGGACCTGCGCGGACAGATCGTGGGACGCCTGGCCCGACGCCGCCCCGGGGGCGGTGAACGCTGATGTCGTGGTGGTGGCTGGCAGCCGGTGTCGTGGTCCTTGCGCTCTTCGGCCTCTACTTCAGCATGACCGCCGGCCGACTCGACCGTCTCCACCGCCGTATCGACATGTCCCGTCATGCCCTCGACACGCAACTGCTGCGCCGATCGGGGCTGTGCCTGGAGATCACGTCCTCCGGACTCTTCGACCCGGCGACTACCGTGGTGATCGCGGACTGCGCACACGCGGCGCGCGCAAGCACGGAGGGCGAGGTCGTCGCACGTGGCCTCGCGGAGAGCGACCTTACGCAGGTCCTCGTCGCGGCTATCCCGGATGCACAGGAAGCCCAGGAGCTGCGACGCGACGCGCCCGACCCCTCGATGCTCGACGATCTGCGGAGTACCTGCGTGCGCCTGCAGCTCTCACGTCGATTTCACAACGACGCCGTACGCGCATGCCGGCAGGTCCGCAAGCAGCGGCTCGTGCGTTGGCTGCGCCTGGCCGGACGCACGCCCCTGCCTCAAACGGTGGAGATGGACGACACGCCGCCACCGGGCCTCACTGCGCGCTGAGCAGGGCCGACGTACTGTGGAGCGATGCGCCGCAATGCTGTCCTCGCAGTCGTGTCCGTCGGGGCCTTCCTCCTGGCGGGATGCGGTGGCGAGGAGGCTGCTCCCGAATCCTCGAGCCCGAGTCCCAGCCCCACTAGTGAATCGCCATCACCGAGTCCCTCGGCACTGCCGACCCCGGACTCCGATGGGATCCCTCCGGGCGCATCGCCCTTCTCGGGTCTGCCGGGCGGTGAGGGCAAGCCGGTCCTGGCGATCAAGATCGACAACACGCGCGCAGCCCAGCCGCATACCGGCCTGCAAGCCGCCGACCTCGTCTACGTCACCGAGGTCGAATGGGACCTCACCCGCCTCATCGCGGTCTACAACTCCACGATTCCCGAGGTGATCGGTCCGGTGCGCTCTGCCCGCATCAGCGACCTCGACATCCTTGCGCCATTCGGCAAGATCGCCTTCTCCAATTCCGGGGCTCAGAGCAAGTTGCGTCGCGTGATCGCCACGGCCAATCTCTACGATGTCTCCGCCGAGATGGTCTACTCCGCGTTCACGGATGATCCAGGGCGTCCGTCGCCGGTCGATCACATGGCGGATCCTGTCGCCCTCCTCGCGGCCGCACCGGATGCGGAGCTCGCCCGGGACATCGGCTTCACGTTCTCGCAGGAGCCGCCGACGGGGGGCACGCCAGTTGCCTCCGTGAGCATGACGTGGCCCTCATCGGAGGTCTCCTTCACGTGGGACGAGCAGGCGGGCAACTTCATCGTCGGCCTCAACGGCGAGGAGTCCCGCTCGACGGAGGGGGGCCCGCAACGCGCCGCGACCGTCGTCATCCAGTCCGTGGAGCAAACCGACTCCGGATACGGCGATCGCTACGGCGGCCGGACACCCTTTATCCAGACGGTGGGCAGGGGCGCCGCCGTGGTCCTGCGCGATGGCCGCCTGTGGTCGGTGACCTGGGAGCGGCCGACCCTGGCGGAGGGGACCCGGTACCTCCTGCCGGACGGGTCCCCGATGCCCTTCGCGATCGGCCAGGAGTGGGTCGTCCTGCTGGACAAGACGATGGAGCCCAAGGTCCGCTGACGGGCGCCTCGCCTCGGGATCGCGCCAGCGGCAACCCCCACTACGATGGTGCCGAGCCGCGGATGCCGTGGCGCCCAACGTCCTGAGAGGTCACCGTGTCCGATTCCCCCAGCCACGTCACAGGTACGACGCGCGTCAAGCGCGGTATGGCGGAGATGCTCAAGGGCGGCGTGATCATGGATGTCGTCACGCCTGAGCAGGCCCGGATCGCCGAGGACGCCGGGGCCGTCGCCGTCATGGCCCTCGAGCGGGTCCCCGCCGACATCCGGGCTGAGGGCGGCGTCTCCCGCATGTCCGACCCCGACATGATCGACGGCATCATCGCCGAGGTCTCCATCCCCGTGATGGCCAAGGCGCGCATCGGGCACTTCGTCGAGGCGCAGGTCATCCAGTCGCTCGGTGTCGACTACATCGATGAGTCCGAGGTCCTCACGCCGGCCGACTACACCAACCACATCGACAAGTGGCAGTTCACGGTGCCCTTCGTGTGCGGGGCCACCAATCTCGGCGAGGCGCTGCGTCGCATCAACGAGGGCGCCGCCATGATCCGGTCCAAGGGAGAAGCGGGCACGGGCGATGTGTCGAACGCCGTGACCCACATGCGGACCATCCGTGCGGAGATCAACCGACTGTCCTCGATGGCCGAAGACGAGCTGTATGTCGCAGCCAAGGAGATGCAGGCCCCCTACGACCTCGTGGTCGAGGTCGCCAAGGCGGGGCGACTGCCCGTGGTCCTCTTCACCGCGGGCGGCATCGCGACCCCTGCCGACGCCGCCATGATGATGCAGCTCGGGGCCGACGGGGTCTTCGTGGGCTCGGGCATCTTCAAGTCCGGCGATCCGGTGACCCGTGCGAACGCCATCGTCCAGGCGACTCGCCACTACAACGACCCTGACATGATCGCGAAGGTCTCGCGCGGACTCGGTGAGGCGATGGTGGGCATCAATGTCGCCGACATCCCGGTCCACCACCGCCTCGAAGACCGGGGCTGGTGACGCTCGCCTCGCCCACCGTCGGTGTCCTTGCCCTGCAGGGCGACGTTCGCGAACATCTGCACGCCCTCGAGGCGTGCGGCGTCATCGCGGTGCCGGTGGGATCCGAGGACACTCTCGCTTCCGTCGATGCCCTCGTCCTGCCGGGCGGGGAGTCGACCACGATGTCGATGCTCGCGGTGCGCGACGGCCTGATGCTGCCGCTCCGCGAAGCCCGTTCCGCGGGGATGCCGATGTACGGCTCCTGCGCCGGCATGATTCTGCTCGCCGAGGAAATTCTCGATGCTCGGGAGGACCAGCAGACCGTGGGCGGCATCGAGATGGTGGTGCGGCGCAATGCGTTCGGACGCCAGGTCGACTCCTTCGAGACCGAGATCGACGTCCTGGGACTTGACGAGCCCTTCCCCGCGGTCTTCATTCGCGCACCGTGGGTCGAATCCTTAGGGGAGTCGGTAGATGTGCTCGCCCGGGTGACCACGCCAGGCGGTGTGGATACCATCGTGGCGGTCAGGCAGGGACCGCTCGTCGCCACGTCGTTCCACCCGGAGTTGACCGGCGATCCGCGGTTCCATGAGATGTTCGTCCGGATTGTGAGGCAGTACGCATGAGCGGCCACTCCAAGTGGGCGACCACCAAGCACAAGAAGGCCGTCGTCGATGCTCGTCGAGGCAAGCTCTTCGCCCGGCTCATCAAGAACATCGAGGTCGCCGCGCGGCAGGGCGGTGGCGACCCCGCGGGCAATCCTACCCTCTACGACGCCATCCAGAAGGCCCGCAAGAGCTCCGTGCCCCTGGACAACATCGAGCGAGCGGTCAAGCGCGGCTCCGGAGCCGAGGCGGGCGGCGCCGACTACCAGACGATCATGTACGAGGGCTATGGCCCGAACGGTGTTGCCGTGCTCGTCGAGTGCCTGACCGACAACCGCAACCGCGCTGCCTCCGAGGTGCGCGTCGCGCTGACGCGCAACGGCGGCAGCATGGCCGATCCCGGCTCGGTCTCCTATCTCTTCAGCCGCAAGGGCGTCGTCATGGTGCCCCGTGCCGAGGGCGTGGACGAGGATTCCATCCTCGCCGCCGTGCTCGAAGTCGGTGCGGAGGAGGTCAATGACCTCGGCGACACCTTCGAGGTCGTGAGCGAGGCGGGCGACGTCGTCGCGGTCCGTACCGCCCTGCAGTCCGCGGGCATCGACTACGACTCGGCTGAGGCCACCTTCGTCCCGAGCATGTCCGTACCCGTCGACGCTGACACCGCACGCAAGGTGTTCCGTCTCGTCGAGGCGCTGGAGGACAGCGACGACGTGCAGAACGTCTACAGCAATGTGGACGTGAGCGACGAGGTGCTCGCGAGTCTCGACGCCTGATACAGGTGCGCCAATGAGGGGAGGCTCCATGGCCGGAGCCGGACGCCAGCTCACGGGCTGGGACGCTGCGACGTGGCGGACTTCCGCCGGCAGCCCGCACTTGCGCTCCACAGTGCTGGCCCTCGTGCTACTCGATAGCGCTCCGGACTGGCCGCGCCTGCAGGCTCGAGTCGAACGCCTGACGCGCATGGTCCCGGTGCTGCGCCAGCGACCCCTGCGCGGCGTATTCGGGGTTGCCTCGCCCCGGCTGGCGGTGGATCCTGACTTCGACCTCGACCTGCACCTGCGGCGTATGCGCCTTGCCGGCCAGGGCACGTGGGCCGAACTCCTCGACGAAGCGCGGCGGATGAGCCTGACGGACTTCGATCGCGATCGACCGCTCTGGGAGCTCGTCCTCATCGAAGGCCTGGAGGGCGGGCGTGCCGCCCTGCTGCTCAAGCTGCACCACGCCATCGCGGATGGCCAGGCAACGGTCCTCATCGGCCTCAACCTCGTCGAGTTGAGTGCCGAGCCCAATCCCGACGAGCCGGAGGCCCCCGAGGCACCCGAGCCGGTCGATGCCGCCGCACCGGAAGTGAGTGCGGCGGACATCCTCGACAACGTCCGCCGGGGCATCGGAGCGGCCGAGCGCGTCGGCGAGGCGATGCTGGCACTGGCTCGCGGCACGATCACGGACCCGGTAGGCACCTGGTCGTCCGTACTGGGCACCGTGGCATCCGT
>JAULZJ010000099.1:0-9084 GCA_032117435.1 Candidatus Nanopelagicales bacterium
GTGTCGGTCGCCATATCGGGGACGAGGGTCGTGCCCTCAGCGTCGCCGGGGGCGACCTGGTAGGCGGTCAGCGAGCGCATGATGGTCGCGCCAGCGAAGGCGAGATCCTCACCCGTGTAGATGACCTGCGGGTCGAGCGAAAGGATCTGCTCGGCCGGGGACAGGATCGTCAGGGTGCCACCCGGCTGCCCCTCCCCTGCGGGAGCGGAAGAGCCGCCCCCATCCGATGACCCGCCGCTGCACGCGGCGAGAATCAGCGCACCCGCCGCGATGCCAATCGCGAGAGTCGCCTTCGACTTCACCATGTTTCCTCCTCTGCTGCACCGCTGGTCACGGGACGCGACCTTCCTCCCACGATCCGCAAGCGGACCGATCGGTGTCGGACGGGAGTCTGTGGGGCGACATCACTTGGCCGCCTTGGGATCGAGCGCATCACGCACGGAGTCGCCCGCGAGATTGAACGCGACGACGACGATGACAAGCAGGGTGCCCGGGATGAAGAGGTAGCTGGGCACGAGCTGGAAGAACTGCACGCTCTCCGAGAGCATCGCGCCGAAGGACGGCTCGGGCGGGAGCACGCCGACGCCGAGGAAGGACAGCACGGCCTCGGTGGCGATGTAAACGGGCAGGAGCAGCGTGGCGTAGACGAGGATCGGCGCCCACAGATTGGGCAGGATCTCGCGGAAGAGGATGCGCGGCGTGCTCGCGCCCGTGGCGATGGCGGCCTCCACGAATTCGCGCTCGCGCAGGCTGAGCACTTCACCGCGCACGATCCGGGCGAGGTAGGGCCAGCCAAACAGTCCCAGCACCAGGATGAGATAGGTGATCCGCGAGGCGTTGCCCTCAGGCACCCCCATGGCGGTGAGCCGCTGAGTCATGGCACCCGAGAGAGCGAGCACGATCAGCAGGAAGGGGAAGGCGAGGATCAGGTCCATGAAACGACCGATCGCGGCATCGGTGAAGCCGCGCGCGTAGCCCGAGATGATGCCGAACGTCGTGCCGATGATGACGACGAGGATCGTCGCCGAGAAGGCGATGAGCAGCGAGATGCGCAGGCCGTAGAGCAGGCGCGCGAGGATGTCGCGTCCCGTGCCCCACTCGACGCCGAGGGGATGCGCAAGGCTCGCGCCGCCCCACGGGCCATTCGGCTTGCCTCCGGAGGGGGAGATCGCGGTCTTGTCCAGGGAGTAGGGGTCGATGCCCATCCACCCGGTGATGACCGGAGCGAAGATGGCGACGAGCAGGATGACTGCGAGGACGATCGCTGAGGCGATGAAGGTCTTGTCGCGACGTAGCCGGCTCCACGCAATCTGCGTGAGCGAACGCCCCTTGATCTCCTCGGGGGTGGTCGTCGCCTCGTCGACCGTCGCCGTCACCACCCATCCCTTCGTCCCGTGATTGGCAGTCCCTCCGCCGTCGGGGGCGACACTACGCCCGCACACCCCTCACTCCGGCGGGTTACGGATACCTGGTGCGAATGTGACCTGATCGGAATCTCAGTCGTGGGGCAGGTCACGTGGATCCGGGACCAAGGTCCCTGGGGAAATCCTCGCGGGCTGCTACTTAGAGCGGGACCGGGACTTGGCCCGGTCGGTGGCCGCGAGCTGGACCTTGCGAATGCGCACGGCGTTGGGGGTGATCTCCACGCACTCGTCCTCGCGGCAGAACTCCAAGGCCTGCTCCAGGGACAGCTGCTTGTGCGGGATGAGGGGCACCAGCACGTCACCGGACGACTGGCGCATGTTGGTGAGCTTCTTCTCCTTGGTCGGGTTGACGTCGAGGTCATCCGACCGGGAGTTCTCGCCGACGATCATGCCCTCGTAGACCTCGGTGCCGGGGCCGACGAACATCGTGCCGCGCTCCTGCAGATTGGCCAGGGCGAAGCCGGTCGTCGGGCCGGTGCGATCGGCGACGAGCGAGCCGGAGGGACGCGTGCGCAGCTCGCCGTGCCACGGCTCGTAGCGGTCGAAGACGTGGTGCAGCAGGCCGGTGCCGCGGGTCTCGGTGAGGAATTCGGTGCGGAAGCCGATGAGGCCGCGCGCCGGCACGAGGTATTCCATGCGCACCCAACCGGTGCCGTGGTTGACCATCTGCTCCATGCGGCCCTTGCGCAATGCCATGAGCTGAGTGACCACGCCGAGGTAGTCCTCGGGGATGTCGACGGACAGGCGCTCCATCGGTTCGTGCAACTTGCCGTCGACCATGCGGGTGACGACCTGGGGCTTACCGACGGTCAGCTCGAAGCCCTCGCGCTTCATCATCTCGACGAGGATCGCGAGCTGGAGCTCTCCGCGGCCCTGCACCTCCCAGGTGTCGGGGCGCTCGGTGGGCAGCACGCGGATCGAGACGTTGCCGATGAGTTCCTGGTCGAGGCGGGTCTTCACCATGTTGGCGGTGAGCTTGGTGCCACCGCTGCGTCCCGCCAGGGGCGAGGTGTTGATGCCGATGGTCATCGAGATCGAAGGCTCGTCCACCGTGATGACCGGCAGGGCGATGGGGTTGTCCGGGTCGGCGAGGGTGTCCCCGATCGTGATGTCGGCCATGCCGGCGACGGCGATGATGTCGCCGGGGCCCGCGCTCTCGACCGGCACGCGGTCGAGGGCCTCGGTCATGAGCAACTCCACGACTTTGGCCCTCTCGACGGAGCCGTCGGACTTCATCCAGGCGACCTGCTGGCCCTTGCGGATCGTGCCCTGGTGCACGCGGCACAGCGCGAGACGACCGAGGTACGGCGATGCGTCGAGGTTGGTGACATGCGCCTGCAGCGGCGCGTCCTCGTCGTACGACGGCGCGGGGATCGCGTCGATGAGCGTCGCGAAGAGCGGCTCGAGATTCTCCTCCGCGGGCATGCCGCCGTCGGCGGTCCGCTCGAGTGACGCGCGACCGGCCTTCGCCGAGCAGTAGACGATCGGGAAGTCGATCTGGTCCTCGGTGGCATCCAGGTCGAGGAAGAGCTCGTAGGCCTCGTCGACCACTTCGGCGATGCGCGCGTCGGGGCGGTCGACCTTGTTGATCACGAGGACGACGGGCAGCTTCTTGGCGAGCGCCTTGCGCAGGACGAAGCGCGTCTGGGGCAGGGGGCCCTCGGAGGCGTCGACGAGGAGTACGACGCCGTCGACCATCTCCAGGCCGCGCTCGACCTCGCCGCCGAAGTCCGCGTGGCCGGGGGTGTCGATGATGTTGAAGGTGACACCGCCCTCGGGTGCCGACGGTCCGGCGTACTTCACCGAGGTGTTCTTGGCGAGGATCGTGATGCCCTTCTCGCGCTCCAGGTCCATCGAGTCCATGACCCGGTCGTCGACATCCTGGTTGGCGCGGAAGGCGCCGGACTGCCACAGCATGGCGTCGACGAGGGTGGTCTTGCCGTGGTCGACGTGGGCGACGATGGCGACATTGCGGAGGTCCGAGCGGGTGGCAGTCACCCCGAGACCCTACGCGGTCCCCACTCGGACCCCGATTTTGTCCCCAGTTTGGTGACATCCCCTCGTGGCCTGTCGTAAGAAGTGAGGACATCACGGCGGGGCGATGCGAATGTTCTGAAGACCGTTCCTCTACTGACCCCCGGGAGTTGGGTTGTCCTCGCTCAGGATCGCTACGCCGATCGCCGTTGCCATCGTGATCGCATCTGGAGCCGCCGCACCTGGGCCGGCGGCCACTGCCGCCCCTGCCGCAGCGTCAGGACAGCCAGCGAGCCCCCAGGTTCAACCTCGAGTCGCCGCATCCTGGGACGACACCCTCTATGAGGTGGGGCAAATCACCGTGAGTTCGGGAGGTGGCTTCGCCGCCAATCCGGCTAGCGTCGCCGTCGATGCCAACGATGACACCGTCTACGTTGCTAACTCGTACAGGCGCACCGTCGAAGTGATCTCCCCTGCACAGACCACCGGCTCAGCTGGCGTCGTCATTCCGATCGGCCCACCCAGCGGTGCCAATGATCAAGGCCTGTTCGGCATCGCCGTTGACTCCACCGACGACACCGTTTACGTGGTTGATCGCAATCAGACGCCCAAACGTCTCTGGGCGATCAACGGACGCACCCTCACAGTCGATGACACGGTGGCTCTGCCATGTGACGCCGACCTTCATGATGGAGACGCCTACCTCTTCATCGCCGTCAACAGCGTCGATGACACCGTCTACGTACCCTGCGATGCCGCGGACGCCAACGAGCGCGCAAGACTCATAGCCCTCAATGGCAGGAATCTGGACGACAGCACGGCCTTCACGAGTGCATCTTCGTTCGTCGGCTCAGGGATCACGGTCAATCAGACTGATGACACGGTCTACATGGCTGGTTGGTGGCATCCGGTGAATGATGCAGCGGTCCGCATGCTGAGTCCTAGCCCTCTCGCCCTTGCCTCATCTCTCACTGGTGGCATGAGCGAGCCACAGGGGATCGCGATCCTCGACGACACGCTCTACGTCTCGAACCTGAATACAAATGTCGCGATGTTCAACTTGAGGACGGGCGCGTCAGCTTCGGTAGCAGGCACATCGAATGTTGGCACGGATGTCGCAAGCTACCCATCACGCAACATCGTCGTGGTTCCTAGCAGAAATGAACGCATCTGGGTCGTCAGCGGCGATGGCCTCTTGCGACAGACGATCACTACATCGGGATTCTCCGGATCCTCGGCTGTCGTTGCACGCAATGGCCTCGTCTACGTCGGTTCGAATCGACTTCAGGCCAGTCGCGTGGTCAAGGTATTCGCACCGACGGTCCCATCGCCTCCGACGTCCATTCAGGGGACCGCCGGTTACGAGCAAGTCAGCACGTCGTGGCCTATGCCCTCGTTCACGGGCAATGTGAATTCGTACAAGGTCACGGCGAGTCCCGGCGGTGCCTCGTGTATCGCACAAGCTCCAGCGACCACCTGTGTCGTGGATGGACTGACAGCAGGCACTCCGTACACCTTCACGGTCCAGGCGGCGAACTCCGCAGGGACGTGGGGTGATCCCTCTGCGGCCTCTGCTCCGGTCACTCCCCTGGCACCCAATCCGCCCGTCCCGCCCCCGACGTACCCGCCGACTGCTCCGCGAGACGTCACTGCAGTGCCTGGCGATGGGCAGGCGACCGTGTCGTGGCAGGCACCGGAGAGTGCCGGCTCCTACCCGGTGACGAACTATCAGGTGCGCACCAGTCCCGGCGGACCGACCTGCCTCGTCGCCGCACCCACGCTGTCCTGCACGATCGGGGGCCTGACGAATGGCACGGCGTACACATTCGAGGTCCAAGCCCTGAACGGTGCCGGCTGGGGCGCCTGGTCCAACGCCAGCGCACCGGTCACACCAGGAGGGTCCGCCACCCCGTCGATCCTCATCGTCGACAGCCGCCGCGGCACCGGAACAGATGCCGGACGCGTCTACGCCAACGGTGTCACCCAGCACCTCACCTCAGCCACGGTCCAAACCCGAGTGAAACTCACCGGCGAGATCGAGTACCAAGACGGCGTCGTCAGACCCCTTGATCCCGACGGGGACTTCGCCTGGACACGTCGCACCAACAAACGCGTCCACGTCTACTACCAAGCCGACGGTGTCCGCTCCAACCGAGTCATCATCGCCGCCCGGTAGGACGGGACGCGTGCGGCTAGGAGCCCAGGCTGTGGGCCAGTGCACGCACCGCAACGACGTCCGACTCAAGCCAGGCGACATCCCCAAACTCATCCGGGGCGAGCCAGCGCAGCTCGTCATGGTGGTCCAGCGGCTGCGGCTCGCCGTACATGAGCGTCGCGACGTAGAGGTGCAGGACGAGATCATCGTGCAAGGGCCACTCCCCCGGCACGCGCGCAACGACCGCGATCCCGACCCCCAACTCCTCTAGGATCTCGCGCACCAGAGCGTTGACCTCGCTCTCACTCGGCTCGACCTTGCCGCCGGGGAACTCCCACCGGCCCGCGGCCCAGTCGGGCTTGGTACGCCGAGCCGCGAGGTAGCGGCCGTCGCGCTCGATGGCCGCAGCAACGACGACAGTCACTCGATCTCGATGCCGGCAGCGCGCCAGGCGATCTCGGCGGCCACTCCGGCGTCGGCGTGCACGAGGAGGTAGTCGGTGTCGTATGTCGAGACGCCCAGGATGCCGATGCCCGCCTCGGCGAGCGGCCCCGTGAGCGCGGCCATGATGCCCGTTGCGGAGAAGTCGATGGCCCCGGGGACGCGATAGGCGAGCCAGGGCCCGACCTTGCTGTCGCTCTGGATATGGATGCCGTTGCCCGTGATGATGCTCAGCTCGTCACGCGACCGACCGACGCTGACGAAGGGCGCGTCCCACGCCTCCGCGGGGATATCTGCGTCCGGGGCGAGGCGGTGCGCGGCGTACTCGCCGGGGACCCGCTGAAGGGAGATGGCCATGCCGGGAGCCTACGGTGGATGCAGTGCGACTGAGGGAGTTCACATGACCTGGTACTCGGAGTTGCCCGCGCGGCGCACACGCCAGATGATCGGCGATGCGTGGCTGGTGCTGTGGAGCGCGCTGTGGATCTGGATCGCCCTGCGCCTCTACGACCTGGTGATGAACCTCGCCGCGCCCGGGCTGGCGGTCGCCGACAGCGCGACCGACCTGTCTGACCGCTTCGCGAACGCCGGTGAGGCGCTGGCCGGCGTACCGCTCATCGGCGGGGCACTGCAGTCTCCCTTCGAGGGGATGAGCAGTGCGTCGGTGTCGATCGCCGAGGCGGGCCAGGCGTCCGCGGACGCCGCATCCGTGCTCGCGCGCTTCCTCGCGATCGCTCTCGCCATCCTCGGGATCGCATCGTGGGCGATGCTCTGGGTGCCGATCCGCGTCGCCTTCATCCGCCGCGCCACCGCAGCCCGGCGCTTCCTCGACTCGACGGACGACCTCGACCTCTTCGCACTGCGCGCGATGGCGCGTCAGCCCCTGCACCTGCTCGCGCGCATCAGCGACGACCCGGCAGGTGCATGGCGGCGTGGCGATCAGGCCGTCATCGCTGAGCTGGCGTCGCTGGAGCTGCGGTCCGAGGGGTTGGCGCCGCGCGCAGCGGTCAGCTGACGCCGAGGTGCTGGCCGAGGGAGTCGAAGTAGCTCTCCATACCGGCTTGGGCCATGGCTGCCTGCTCCGCGGGCATGTCGCCGTACTGCGCGAAGCGCACCCAGGTGCCCCCGTCGCGCGGCTCCATGTCGATGACGATGTCATGCGACGGCGCATCATCGTCATGGGCGACGAAGTCGGCCTCGTCCTGGGAGTAGCTGAGTGAGTGGATGAGGCGCGAGCCCGGGGAGACATCGTCGTAGCGCCCCCAGAAGTACGCGATGTGCCCGTACGCCGTCGCGTCGACCGCAACTGCCCAGCGCCCGCCGATGACCGGGTCGGAGACGACCGAGCCCGGGACGACGCTCAGGTCCGTCGGGGCGTACCACTGCTCGAGCTCCTCCGCGTCGGTCCACGCCCGCCACATGCGATCGACATCGACCGGATAGGTGCGCTCGACGGAGTAGGCCAGGGCGGAGAAGTCGTCGCTCATGGGCGGGATCCTGTCATGGACGACTAGGGGCCCCACGGGTCGATCGGCGCGCGACCGATCCGCGCAAGGATCTCGTTGGCCTCGGCCGCATGCCATAGGTCGTGCGAGCGGACTCGCTCGATGACAAAACCGCGCGTGTGCACCCACTCGGGCTCGAGGTCGCTGCGGTCGATCTCCTGGCCGAGGCTCTCCAGCGTCCAGGTCTCGAGCGCCCGATCGACGATCGCGAAGGTCGACGTGAGTGCGTGGACCAGCTGCTCGGCGTACAGGACGTTGTCGAGGTCCTCATCCCCCGGGCACGACCACGCGGCGTTGGTGAAGGGAGTCGTGTCCGCCCCCGGCTCACCCGCGAAATCGCACAGCCAGAAGACCCGCTGGCACGCGAGGTGACCGACGACGGCCCACAGCGGCCATCGGCCCGGCCCCGCGGTCTGCGCCAGGCCCTCGTCCGACAGCGGGGCGATGGCCTCGGTCATGCTCGCGTTGAGCCGCGGCCACTCGCCGTACGCCGCTCGGATGCTCACGCGTCGGCCTGGGTGACGTGCGGCAGCCGGCCGTCGCCGTACGTCGCGGTCACCTCGCTGACGACGATCTGATAGCCGTCGTACCAGCGTTGGTACTGATCCTTGGCCTCCAGGTGCTGCGGGAACTGCGAGAGCTGGCGCACCGACGCCATGTCGTCGAAGTAGTACGTCGCATTGACGATCGCGCCGTCGGCGGACTGCCAGGTCTCAGTGGCTCGGAAGCCGGGCAGTGAGCGCGCGTAGGCGTCGATCTCACCGTCGAGGCGACGGAAGTCGTCGTCGTACGTGCCGGGCTGGAAGATGAACTGGCAGATGATCATGGCCGACCGTACCTGCCAAGGTCGAGGAAATCACCCAGCCACAGCCGAATTTCTGCGAGGCAGTCCGCGTCAACAGAGCCCACGAACTCGGCTAATCGTTCGCGGCTCAGCGCGCGCGGCTGCTCGGTCATCGCGTAACCCTCGATCGAGTCGATCGATCCACGCAGACGGACATGATTCGGCCAGCCCCGATCGGTACCCGACACCGGGACCACGATGCACAGTGAGTCGATGATCTCGTTGTACCGCGACGAAGAAACAACGACGACGGGACGGCGACCGGATTGCTCCCTTCCCACCGAGGGATCGAGCCACGCCCAGGTCACATGGCCGGGCCGCAGAGCCACGTCAGTCATGCGCGATGAGATCCGCGTCGAGCCACGTGGCAGTTTCCCGGCGGTAGTCCGCGCGCTGCTCGTCAGTCATGGCCCCGATCGCTCCCGCGAGCGCGGCGTAGCGGGCCTCACGGTCCGCGAGGTCGGCCAGGCGCTCCAGGTGCTCTCCGAGGGTCAGATGCGCGCTCGAGGCCTGCGCCTTCAGCCGGTCGCGGACCTCGGCCGAGACCTTGATCGTGGTGGCCGTCATACTTCGAGTATACCCGAGGTATGCCAGATCAGAGTCCGTTGTCGGCACGGTAGACCGCTACGACAGCGTTGGCGTGGCCGTGGCCCATGCCCATCTCCTTCAGGTGGGCCACCTGCTCCATGTGCTTGGCACCCTTCACGGCGTCGAGCTGCGCCATCCAGTCGTCGATGGGCT
>JAULZJ010000100.1:0-1602 GCA_032117435.1 Candidatus Nanopelagicales bacterium
TTCCGGGCATGTGGGAGAAGACGTCGGAGAAGAAGCCGACATCCAGTCGGTGCTCGGCGATGTGGAACGCCTGATCACGGAGCTCGTCGAAGGGGAGATCCTCGAGGACCACGTCGTCGGACATGGGCTGACCCTATCCCTCCCGGGCAGGGCCCGCGCTTGTCCACACTGCGAGGTGACACCCCTGCATCCACAGTCAGGGCCGCAACCGGGTAGTGAGGGTCCCGAGTTCCGAGTCTGCGGGCATGGTGAACCCGCACAGGCCACCCGATGCGACCCAGACGCTGCGCGAGGCCTTTGGTCTCGAGCCGTTCTCCGTCGCGCGGGCCGAGGCCATCGGCGTACCCCGTCACCAACTCCGTGCCGCAGAGCGCGCGGGGAAGGTCACTCGCCTACGACGCGGCTGGTACGTCGTCGCGGCAACTGGGTCGAGTCGTGCGCCAACTTCCCACGGACGCTCGTCTCCCGCTGTGGTGACTGGACTCGTGCACCTGCCGGACGTCGCTGCGATCCCCAGGGATTGCCTGGCTGCCGTGGATCGCCTCCGAGATCGGTCGGTCGAGGCGGTGATGACGGGCTCGGCCGGATGCCTTGGCTGGGGGGTCGACGTTGTCGGCGGACCTAGACCGCCGGTCATCCTCGTGCCCGCGTCGAGTGGCGTGCGGGCCGGCATGCAAGGAAGCGTGCTGATCCGCCACGACGAGCCCCCCGAGCATCACGTCCGCAGGATGGCCGACGGTCGCCTCATCGCCTCCCCCGCGCGTGCTGCCCTCGATTTCGCGCGTGGGGTGTCCGATATTGAAGCCTTCGTCACCATGAACTCCGCTGCTCGCGCACTGGTGGGATTGCATGCGGTCGGTGACCCCGACGCCGTCGGGCTGCCACATGGCGATCACGGACGCGGTCTCGCTGCGCTGACCGCCGATCCTGAGCGGGCCGCCCGCGCCATCGACGAGGCATATCGCACCTACACGGAGATGCGTGGCCACGGAGTGCGCCGACTAGGGGCGCTATTCAGGCTTCTCGAGCCGCGACTTGAGAGCGCTCTCGAGAGCGTCTCGTGGTGGCGATTCGATGAGTTCGGGTTGCCCATGCCGGTACCCCAGGCGTGGGTGCGGGGTAGCAGCGGGCGTCTCTATCGCGTGGACTTCCTGTGGGGTGCGCTCGTCGGCGAGGCTGACGGACTGTTCAAGTACGCCGATCAGTCGTCTGTCATGCGGGAGAAGCGGCGCCAGACGGATATCGAGCTCCCGGGCAAGTCGGTGATCCGCTGGGGCTGGGATGAGGCCTGGCGCCACCCCGAGCGACTGGCGCATGAGATCGCGCGACGCCAGACGGCAGGCGCATGAGCATTCGCAGGACTTCGCGCGCTGGAATGACAGTTCCAGGGCGCTCGGGACTCATTTCAGCGCGCGAAACGGCGTCGATTGCCCGACGACAACTAGTGGTCGAGGTCACCGGCGACGAAGAGGAATGACCCCACCGCTGCCGGAAGGTCCGCGAGCGTCGTCCCCGGGAGGGCGGCACCCATCGCCTGGACGTTGGCGTAGGACGCAGTGCGCAGCCGCACCCGCCACGGGGTTGTCGCCCCTGTCGATACGA
>JAULZJ010000101.1:0-2291 GCA_032117435.1 Candidatus Nanopelagicales bacterium
CGCGTGGTGCTCGATGGCGGAGCAGAGGATGCGGGGGCGATCCGGCCGCGCCCAGGCCAGGCCCTTGACTGCGAGGTTGTCGGCCTCGGTGCCCCCGGAGGTGAAGAGCACCTCGCTCGGGCGCACGTCGAGGTCGTCGGCAATCGACTCGCGCGATTCCTCCACGATCCGTCGGGTCGCGCGTCCAGAGGAATGCAGGGAGGAGGGGTTGCCGACCCGAGCGGACGCCTCGAGCCACGCCTCGACCGCCTCGGGGAGGAGGGTCGTGGTCGCGGCGTGATCGAGGTACGCACGCTCGGACTGCACGGGGAGAGCCTACCCGCCGGCCGCCATCAGCCCTTGCGCTTGGAGATCTCCTCGGTGAGCTGCGGCACGACCGTGAAGAGGTCTCCCACGACGCCGAAGTCGGCGAGCTCGAAGATCGGCGCCTCCGGGTCCTTGTTGACCACGACGATGGTCTTGGACGTCTGCATGCCCGCGCGATGCTGGATCGCTCCGCTGATGCCGTTGGCGATGTAGAGCTGAGGCGACACTGTCTTGCCCGTCTGCCCCACCTGGAACTGGTGTGGGTACCAGCCCGCATCGGTGGCGGCGCGAGATGCACCGACCGCGGCACCGAGCGTGTCGGCCAGCGCCTCGACGACGCCGAAGCCCTCAGCGCCGCCGACGCCGCGGCCACCCGAGACGACGATCGCGGCCTCACTGAGCTCGGGGCGGCCACCCTTGCGTGCCACCGTGCGACCGGTCACCCGCGCGGTCTTGGCCGCATCGGAGATGTCGACCGCGACATCCACACGAGTCGCCGCGCCTGCCACAGGCTCCGGGGCGATGGAGTTGGGCCGCACCGTGATGATCGGCGTGCCCGTGGCCACCTTCGACGTCACGACGGTCGAGCCGCCGAAGACGCTCTGCGTCGCGCTGAGGTCGCCGGCCACGCCGACGGCGTCGGTGATGACGCCCGAACCAGCCTTGATCGCGAGCCGACCGGCGATCTCCTTGCCCTCCGCGGTCGAGGGGATGAGCACGGCGGCCGACTGTGAGTCGGCAAGCACCCGCGCCAGCGCCTCGGCCTTGGGTGCCACGAGGAAGTCATCGAGATCGGCGGAGGCGGCGACGTAAACCTTGTCCGCTCCATACTCGCCGAGGGTGGACAGGGCGGCATCCGACGAGCCGCTGCCCAGCCACACGGCCGCAGGTGTGCCGAGGCTGCGGGCGAGGGTGAGCAGCTCGAGGGTGACTTTCTTCACGGCGCCGTCGGCGTGCTCGACGAGCACGAGGATCTCGGCCATGGGGTGCCTCCTAGTAGACGTGTGCCGGATGGATTAGATGAACTTCTGGTCGGACAGGTAGTCGGCGATGCGCGCGCCGCCCTCACCGTCGTCGGTGACGATGGTGCCTGCGGCCTTGGGGGGGCGCGCCGCGAAGTCGGCCACGACGCTCCACGCGGCACCGAGTCCGACAGCGGCAGGGTCGAGGCCGATGTCGGCCACCGTCAGAGTCTCGACCGGCTTCTTCTTCGCCGCCATGATTCCCTTGAACGACGGGTAGCGGGGCTCGTTGATCTTCTCGACCACGGACACCACCGCGGGAAGGCTCGCTTCGACCGTGTCGAAGCCATAGTCGGCAAGGCGCTCGATGCGCACGGTGGAACCATCGACGTCCACCTTCTGCGCGAAGGTGACCTGGGGCAGGCCGAGGCGCTCGGCCACCATCGCCGGCACCACACTCATGCGCGCATCCGTCGACTCCGAGCCGAAGACGATGAGATCGAAGCCGCGACTCTCGAGGACCTTGGCCAGTGCTGCGGAGGTCGCGATCGCATCCGATCCGTGCAGGGCTTCGTCGACGAGGTGAATACCCGCATCCGCGCCCATGCTGAGCGCCTTGCGGATGGTCTCGGCAGCACGCTCCGGACCCATGGTCACGACGACGACCTCGCCGCCAGAGGCCTCAGCGATGCGCAGGCACTCCTCGACGGCGTACTCATCGAGCTCGTTGAGCACCCCCTCGGCCGACTCCCGATCAAGGGTCGAATCCGAGGCCTGGAGCTTCTTCTCAGCCCAGGTGTCGGGAACTTGCTTCACGCAGACGGCGATCTTCACGATCACTCCTCATCTCGACGGTGCTCATCTCCACGAACCAGGCTCATGTTACTCGCCAGTACCCCAAGCGGCGCGTCGAGATCCCCCTCGTCGGCGATGGGAGCCGATCCGGCACCCTGGGGCGGTGGATATCGCAGCCACCGGCGAGCGCACGGTCCCCGGGCTCCCCCTGGAGGAGTACTGGTTCGC
>JAULZJ010000102.1:0-5978 GCA_032117435.1 Candidatus Nanopelagicales bacterium
TTCGCGCCCGGGCGCGGCATGACGCACAGGCCGACGTAGATGCCGACCGTCTCGCTGAATCCGCGGCCACGCACCTTGACGGTCTGCCCGAAGGCTGCCAGCCCCGATGTCGGTGTCACCGTGAGCTTCTGTCCCTTGCGGCCCGTGGCGCCGGCACGTGGCACGATCGCACGTGCAGTGACGGCATTCGCGCCGACACTGCTCGACACGACACTGCTCGATACTGCGGTGCTTCCCACTAACCCGGTCGATGAGCCGGTGGCGGAGGTGGCGGCCTGCGCGGGGGACGTCAGGACCACCACCGCCAGTGGGGCCGCGAGGATCATGGAGGCGCGACGCATACGGCGACGATAGGCGCGCATTTCCCCCGGTCGCCTGACACCGCGTCGGCATGATCCCGACATGCTGTCGGGAAGGCCCCGGCGCACCCTGGGGATACTGATGCGGTGCATCCAGGACTGAGGCGGCGCCGCGTGACCACGGTCGGCGGTGTGAGTGGAGTCGCGCTCATCGCCGCCCTCCTCGCCGGATGCACGGGCGGCGAGGCAGCGGACCCGTCCGCGGGCGCAGCCACCGGATCCACGCCGGGCACGAGCCAGTCCGCCCAGCCAGGCGAGCCCATCGTCATCACGGCTGACGATCTCCCCGCCATCGCAGCGCTCGGCACTGCAGGCAGCCAGACACCGCAGCGCATCGTGAGCCTCGCGACCGGCGTGGGCGAGACACTCGTCGCCCTCGGTGTCGCCGATCGCGTGGTCGGCCGCGATGAGACGAGTCAGGTGCCTGCGGAGGCCGAGGTGGTGACGCGGGCTCACAATGTCTCCGCTGAGCGCGTCATCGCACTCGATCCCGACCTCGTCCTCGTCGATGCGCGCACCACACCACCGGAGGCACTCGAGCAGATTGCCGCGACGGGTGCCCGCGTCGTCGAGGTGCCCGAGGCCTGGACCCTCACCGACATGGCACCGCGCACGCGTGCCGTCGCGGAAGCGGTCGGTGTCGATCCCGCGGCCGTGATCGCCACGCTGCCGGATGCGGACTCGACCCCCGTCCCCGGCGCCCCTCGCGTCGCCTTCCTCTACCTGCGCGGCACCTCGGCCATCTACCTGCTCGGCGGCTCGGGATCCGGAGCTGATGCGCTGATCTCCGCCGCCGGCGGCGTGGATGCGGGAGCCGAGGCCGGACTCGATCCCTTCACGCCCCTCACGGCCGAGGCCCTGATCGCACTCGATCCCGACATCCTCCTCGTCATGACGGGCGGACTGGAGTCCGTGAACGGTGTCGATGGCCTCATCGCCCTCCCCGGAGTCGCTCAGACGACCGCGGGCAAGCAGCGTCGCATCATCGCGGTCGATGACGACGTGCTTTTGTCCTACGGTCCGCGCACCGGCGCACTCGTCGACCTCCTGCGCGCTGCGGTCACCCGGTCCATGGCGTCGGGAGCATGATCTCGCACGTCGGAGGCGGACCCTCGCCCAGCAGCACGACACCAGCATCGCGCCCGGATCGCCAGCGCACCGCGATCGTCATCGTCGTGCTCGCCCTCGTCCTCATCGCTGCCGCGGCTGCCGCCCTGCTGGTCGGCGCTGCGGAGACATCCGGTGTCATCGTCACGGAGATCCGGGCACCACGCGTCCTACTCACCGTCATCGTCGGCGCGGGACTCGGCATCTCCGGTGCGCTCCTGCAGGGCACGCTTCGCAATCCCCTCGCGGATCCGGGGATCATCGGCGTCTCGGCGAGCGCGGCCCTCGGTGCCGTGGTGGTCATCGCGTTGGGAGCGGCGTACTCGCCCATGGCAGGCTCCACGTGGATCACGGCGCTGGGCGCGACGATCGGCGGCGTCGCCGGGATGGCGCTCGTCCTGTGGATCGCGCGGGCGGCCTCGGGGCGCACCGAGGTCGTGACGCTGATCCTGGGCGGTGTGGCGGTGACGGCCTTCGCGGCCGCCATCATCTCCGTCGTGGTGGCCGTGTCGGACTCAGCGGGGACGCGATCGGCGACCTTCTGGACCACCGGCAGCCTGGCACTGGCGACGTGGCCGGGGGTGTGGTCGACACTCCCCTTCCTCGTGCTCGCCGTCATCCTCGCAGCGCTGGTGGCACGCAACCTGGATGTGCTCGCGCTGGGCGATCGAGCGGCGTGGGCGGCGGGTGTCGATGTCGATCGCACGCGCATGCTCGCCCTCGGCGGTGCCGTGCTAGCAGTCAGCGCCGGCGTCGCGGTCGTCGGCGTCATCGCCTTCGTCGGCCTCGTCGTGCCCCATGCCGTGCGCATGCTCATCGGACCGCGGCATGGCGGACTGCTCATCGGCTCCGCACTCGCGGGTGCACTGCTCCTGCTCGTCGCCGACACCATCGCGCGCACGGCCGTGTCACCCGTCGAGCTCCCCCTCGGCGTCGTCACGGCCGTCATCGGAGCACCGGTCTTCGTCGTCCTGCTGCGTCGCACGCGCGCAGCGCAGGGGGGATGGGCATGAGCACCCGGGTGGAGGCACGCGAGGTCACCGTGCGCGGTCGCCTCGACAGGGCGAGCATCACCGTCACCACCGGTGAGGTGCACGCCCTCGTCGGGCCCAATGGTTCCGGCAAGTCGACACTCCTCGCCGTCCTCGCCGGGGATCTCGATCCGGACTCGGGCACCGTGCTGCTCGACGGGGAGTCGTGGTCGCGCATCGGGGCGCGAGCAGCGGCGCGGCGGCGGGCCCTGCTCGCGCAGGAGACACCCCTCGCCTTCCCCTTCACCGTGCGCGAGGTCGTCGGCTGGGGGCGCCTGCCCTGGCGAGGCACTGACGCCGCTGCCGACGACGACATCGTCATCGGCGAGGTCATCGCCGAACACGATCTTGGCGACGTGCTCGATCGACCGGTCACGTCGCTCTCGGGTGGCGAGCGGGCGCGGGTGCATCTCGCACGCGTCCTCGCGCAGCGCGCGCCGGTCCTGCTCCTCGACGAGGCCGATGCCGCCCTCGACCTCGCCGGTCAGGCGCACCTCGATGCGGCTGTGCGGCGCCGGCGCGATGCCGGCGATGCCATCGTGATCGTCGGCCACGACCTCGGGCGTCTCGCCGCTCTCGCGGACACGGCCACACTGCTCTCCCGCGGTCGCGTGGTGGGCCAGGGATCGGCTGCGTCGACCCTCACCGCCGCGGCCCTCACGCAGGCATACGGCGTACCCGTGGAGACATCGAGCATCGACGGACGTCGCGTCTTCTGGTCAGCGGGATAGCCGCGCGTCCGGCGGATTCGCGTCAGGACTCGTCGCTGGCGGCGAGCAAGCGCTCGCGCAATGCCTCCGGCATGCGGATGGGTCGCCCGCTCGCGGGATCGACGACGGCCAGCTGCGTCGTCGCCTCGGCAGCCACGTCGCCTTCGTCACCGAGGATGCGATAGGCGATCGAGTACGACGTCCTCTTCATGTCCGTGACCGTCGCTTCGATGATGACGGGCTCGCGGGCGTAGCCGAGCGGCTTGACGTGGCGGATCTCCTGCGAGACCACGATCTGCGCGAAGTCGTCGTTGACGACCGCATCGAGTTCACCGATCAGGCCCATGCGCGCTTCTTGCAAGTAGTCGTGATACGCGACGTTGTTGACGTGACCGAGCGGATCGAGATCGCTGAATCTGCGCTGCACCTCGACGCGGGTCAACGCGTCACCCTGCGGGTCAACGCCTCGCCCGACTGATCGTGATCATCGGGCTCGCCGTGGGTGTGGCCGTCGTGACGAAGACTTGCACCTTCGCCGGCTTCACCGTGCCCGTCCACCGATAGGTCCCTCCGGCATCGACCACTGCCTTGGCCTCCTGCGTGACCAAGCGCTGCTTCGCCTTGGTCAGGTCCTTGATGTGGACGGTGACGCGCGTGCCGGGCGGGATCCCTGTCGTCGTGCCCGTCAGCGTGAGTTTCGTGCCCACCAGCTTCCCCACGACTCGGAGGGTCGGCGGATACGGCGCATCCTCGACGAGGGCGCCCACGACGGTGGAGTTGGTGGTGCCGGCCGCCAGCCTCATGCCGTCGAGGCTGCGACTCACGTCGCTGCCCAGCACGGTCACGCCCACCGGCATGATGCGGCTCCGCTCGCCCATTCGCCCCTGATCATCGAGAGCGACATCGAAAAGGCCCGTGGACTCGCCGTCGAGTTGGATTCCGAGACCGGTCGCCACCGACAGGCTGCGGTGCCCCGCGGCAATTTTGATCGTCGTGGAACCCGGCAGGGTGAACTCCAGGGGTGACGCCTGCACCGTCGCACCTGTCCGCGGATCGAGGGAGAGGACGGCCGAGCGGAAGCCGGACTCGAGACTGCCGATGGCTGCCCCGGCATAGAGAAGCGTGCCGCTGCGTGAGAGTGAAATGGACGACAGGAACACGTCGGGTGCCACCCCTGCCATGACCTTCGCCGTACGGGCCCCGATATCGATCGAGAGGAGTCGACCGGCATCGGTCATGGCGAATCCTCGGTCTCCACGCGGGAGCATCGCGATGTCACTCGGCCGCTCAGCCCCGGTCGGCACGCGCTCGAGGACCGCGTAGTCCTGTCTGCCCGTGGCGCTGACCACGATGATCTCGCCGGCGAGGTCGGCGATGACGAGGCGTCGTGGACCGGGAAGGTAGACGACATCCTCGGCCTCGCGAAGCCCGACGTCCGCCACCACGGGCTCCCCCGAAGCGACATCGATGACGTGCACATGGGGGTCGCCCTGGCACACCGCCCAGGCGGTCGATGCATCAGGCGAGATCGCGACATCGGTGGGTGAGCACCCCAGGGACACGCGCCTGACGACACCCCCACCGGGGAGCAGGGCAATCGACTGATCGCCGAAGAGGGAGGCGGCAATCAGCCCGTCGTTGGCCACGGCCACGGAATTGGGAGTCTCACCGACGCCGACATCCTCATACGGAATCGGCTCGGCATCCCGTAGCGTCGCCGCCGCCGACGTCGGCAGGCCGACGGCCAGGGCAAGTGCTCCCGCGAGAAGTGCAATGTACCCCCGAGAAAGTGCGCTCACACGAGCACCGGGAAGAGCGGATGATCCATGGGGACCCCCTCGGGAAGTTCGTCGGCAAGTCCTGCGAACTCCGGCGAAGTACGCCATGCACGCGGCGCATGCACCATGTCATCACCGAGGAAGCGCAGGCTGAAGGCACGACGCAGCGACTTCGTGCCGGCGGCGCCATGGAGTGTGAGCATGTGGAACCACACGGCATCGCCAGGCTCGAGCTCCCAGCCGAGGATGGGGAATGCGTCGCGATCATCGTCGATGCGCGGCAGCTCGCCGAGCGAGCCCTCGGGGAACCACTTCGCCTGCTCATCGCGGAAGGTGCGCGGCATCAGCCACGGCCCGAGGTGCGACCCCGCGACGAACTCGAGCGTCGACTCCCGCGGCACCGGATCGAGTGGCATCCACATCGAGACGTTCTGCCGACCCTCGACGTTGTAGTAGGGCTGGTCCTGGTGCCACGGGGTGCGCTGCAGGGTCCTGGGCTCCTTGACGAGGAGATGATCGTGGTAGAGCCGCACATGCTCGCTGGCCATGAGCTCTCGCGCAATGTGGGCGGCGGGCGAGGTGCGAATGAATTCGTCGTACTCCGGAATGCGCTGCCAGTTGCAGAAGTCCTCGACGAAGCGGCCGGAGTCGCCCTCCTCGCTCGCGATGGCCACGAGCGGCCCAGGGTCGGCAAGATTGCGCGCCACTCCCGCGCGGACCAGCTCCACCTGCTCGGGGGTGAAGGCGCCTCGGATGACGACGGCGCCATCACGGGCATAGTCGGCGACGGCCTGCGGATCGACGTACGACATAAATCGGAGGATAGCCGCGGGGAGGGGGCTCGCGCGCGCCGTCCGGCAAGGTTGCCAGGGGAGAGTCCGTCGGAACTGTGGATGACGGCGGCCGGTCGGCGGCGACTGTCACACCCCCGACGTAACGTCACGACATGCAGCCCACTCGTACCGCACCCGACGCAAGGGGTCCAGCGGCAGA
>JAULZJ010000103.1:0-18338 GCA_032117435.1 Candidatus Nanopelagicales bacterium
TCGATCTTGCGCAGCGTGATCCGGCGTTCCGGATCGGGATGGTCCTCACCGGCGATGTCTGCCATCACATCCCACGCCGCGGCGATGCTCGCATCGAGGGTGCGGGCCATGTCGAGCGCGGCCTCGGTCCGGGCCGCCTCCTGCACGCGCGCCTCCTCGAGTGCGCGCGTGCGCTCGGATAGCCGACGAGAACGAGGCAGAGTCCAGAGCAGGACGCCAGACATGACGGTGGCGACGACGACGCTGGCGAGCACCGTCACAGGGGGCACCGGCGTGCACGAGACCGGCGGGGAGTAGGCGACGAAGACCAGCGAACTGACCGCCCACGGCACGAGCAGGACCCAGCCGTACCGGGATCGACTCCACGCTCCGATGGCCAGGAGCGCGTACCCACTGATGTTGATCACGTACGCCAGCGTCGTCGCCTCGACGCAGGCGCCCCTATGGGTCCACATGAGCAGGGGCACCGCCGCGGCGATAGCGGCCGGTACGACCAGTGCGGGGGTGCTCACTCCCTTGCGCCGTACAGCGGCGGCCACACCCATGGCCAGCAGGACCAACACGAGGATGCCCGCGAGCGTGAGCGCGACGCCACCTGACTGGATGAGAGCCAGGGCGTAGGGGAACGCGCCCGCCGCAGCGGCGGCCATCAATCCGGACACCACGATGCGACCAGGGATTGCTCGCGGATCCGGGGAGTCAGGAGGCCCCTCAGCGGGAAGGGGAACTCGAAGGACCACGGTCGAGTCACTCGTCTCGACACGACCGCCGACGGCCGCAATCGACTCCTCGAGCACGAGTGCACGACCGATCCCCGCCTCCGCGGGCACCGGGACGAGGCTTTCGGAGGCCACGGTCACGGTCAGCCAGCCCTCGCCGGTCCGCGCCCTCACGCGCGCGCGGGCACCGGAACCATGTCGCTCGAGATTGCGCATGATCTCCACCAGGGCTGCCTTGAGATACGGCGCTACCTCCGCGTCAACCAGGATCGGCGGGACATCGATATCGACGTCATCCAGGTAACCGGACGACTCGTGGGCTTCGTGCACGATCTGCGACAGGCGCAGACCGGGGATCGCCTCCAGCCGACCGACTCGCGGCCGCTCTCCGAGCTGCGCGCGCAACCGCGCGCGATCGATGTCGTCCCCGCTCAAGACGTAGCGGATGTCGTTGAGCATCGTCTCGTGCACGCGGATGGCAGTGTCGCGCCAGATGCGCAACCGCTCCTGGACTCGCAGGGATGCGTCGAGCTCCCGCTGGCTCACCTGCCATCGCGCGTCACCCTCGCGAGCCTGCCGGACGATGTCGAACCACGCCCGCGATAGGAAGGCGCCCGCGAGGAGAAGCTGGAGGGCGCGGACCATCCCCGAGGTGATGTCCCAGGTCCCCAATGTCAGGACGAGGCTCTGGTCGATCGGCAGCACAACGAACTGTGCGCTGAACACCACGACGGTGGCCAAACCGATGATCCGCGGAGCGAGCACGACGACGAAGAACGCGAGCTCGTAGATGGCCAGGACGGGCACGATCTGGGTCCAGGCTCCCCCGCCGACGACGATCGTCAACGACACGAGCAGAAGTGCGGCGTTGAGCACCCACAGTCCCACAACATGGCGTGAAAACGCGGTGCCCACTACGGCCAGGGTCCACATGCTCGCGAGCATCACCCTTTGAGGGATCGGGACCGTCTCGAGTGGCTGCGGCAGCACCACAGTGAAGGCGAGGACGGTGGCTAACGTCACGGAGACCATCACCCAGCGCCGCGTCGCAACGATTGCGGCGTATTCGGGTGCCTCGAGCGGCAGCCGCAGGTGCGTCGACATGGTGGCGAGGGTAGGACTCAGGCGTCGATAATCTTGTGCATCCAGGCGTGCCTATCGGGCACGGCTCCGGTCTGGATGTCGAGCAGCGCCTGGCGCAGGCGCATGGTGACCTCGCCCGAGCCACCGTTGCCCACGGTCCAGTTACCCATGCGCGACTTCACCTCGCCGACCGGAGTCACGACCGCGGCGGTGCCACACGCGAAGACCTCGGTGATCTCGCCCGACGCGCAGCCGGCCTGCCACTCCTCGACGCTGATGCGACCCTCCTCGGCCTTGATACCGAGGTCCTGCGCGACGGTGAGGAGCGAGTCGCGTGTCACGCCCGGCAGTAGCGCGCCGGTGAGCGAGGGCGTCATGATGCGCGCCTGGTCGCCGGAGCCGTAGACGAAGTAGAGGTTCATGCCGCCCATCTCCTCGATCCACCGGTGCTCGGCGGCATCGAGCCAGACGACCTGGTCGCAGCCGTGCTGCGCGGCCTCGGCCTGGGCGACGAGCGACGCGGCGTAGTTGCCCGCGCACTTGGCCTCACCGGTGCCACCCGGGGCGGCGCGGACATAGTCATCGGACAGCCACACGCTGACCGGGTGCACGCCCTTGGAGAAGTACGCGCCGGCCGGCGAGGCGATCAGGAGGAACTGGTAGGTGTTGGACGGACGCACACCGAGCCCGATCTCCGTGCCGAGCATGAAGGGGCGCAGGTAGAGCGAGGTCTCTCCCCCGCTCGGCACCCACTCACGATCAGCGCTCACCAGCGCGGCGATCGCGCCGATGAAGAGTTCCTCGGGCACCTCGGCCATCGCCAAGCGGCGCGCGGAGTTGTTGAAGCGCGTGGCGTTCTTGAGCGGGCGGTAGAGCCAGATCGACCCGTCAGCGTGACGGTAGGCCTTCATGCCCTCGAAGATCGCCTGGCCGTAGTGCAGGAAGTTGGTCGCCGGGTCGAAGGTGAGCGGCTGGTAGGGCACGAGTTCGGCGTCATGCCAGCCCTCGTCCTCCGTCCACGTCGCCCGCACCATGTGGTCGGTGTAGTACTTACCGAAACCCGGGTTGGCCAGGATCTCGGCGCGACGCTCAGCGGACGTCGGCGACGGGTGCGCTACGGCCGTGATCGGCCACAGGTGCGTGTCCGCCAGATTCGGGGTCTGCGCCGAGGTCGTCATGTGGCGAGATTACTCAGCCTGCGGCACCGGCCGCGAGCGCGTCGCCGATCTGGCTCGTCGAGCGCACGGTATCGCCGCGCGAGGCGAGGTCGGCCTCCACCGCGGCCTCGACCCGGGCGGCCTTGGCCTCCTCGCCGACGAAGTCCAGCAGGAGCGCCAGGCTCATCACGGTGGCGGTGGGATCGGCCTTGCCCTGGCCGGCGATGTCGGGGGCAGAGCCGTGGACCGGCTCGAACATGCTCGGGTTGCTGCGGCTGGGGTCGAGGTTGCCGCTCGCCGCGAGGCCGATGCCCCCGCCGATGGCTGCGCCGATGTCGGTGAGGATGTCGCCGAAGAGGTTGTCGGTGACGACCACGTCGAATCGCTCCGGCTGGGTGATGAAGAACATCGCGGCCGCATCGACGTGCTGGTAGTCGGTGGCGACCTCGGGGAACTCAGCTGCCACGCGGTCGAAGGTGCGCTTCCAGAGGCTGCCGGCGTTGGTGAGCACATTGGTCTTGTGCACGAGTGTGACGTGCTTGCGGCGGCGCATCGCACGCAGGAATGCCTCGCGGATGATCCGCTCCGCGCCGTACGCCGTATTGATGCTCTCCTCCGTCGCGACCTCCTGGGGCGTCCCCTTGCGCAGCACGCCGCCTGCGCCGACGTAGGGACCCTCCGTGCCCTCGCGGTAGACGACGAAGTCGATCTCCTCAGGACCCTTGCCGGCGAGCGGTCCGGTGACACCGGGGTAGAGCTTGACCGGGCGGTAGTTGACGTGGTGGTCGAGCTCGAAGCGCAGGGGCAGCAGCACGCCGCGCTCGAGCACACCCGGCGGCACGGTGGGATCGCCGATCGCGCCGAGCAGGATCGCGTCGTAGGAGCGCAGCTCCTCCAGCACCGCGGGCGGCAGGGTCTCGCCGGTGCGGTTGTAGAGCCGCGCGCCCAGGTCGTACTCCTGGGTGGTGACGGTCATGTCGCCGCGGACGGCGTCGAGGACCTTGAGGGCCTCGGCCACCACCTCGGTGCCGATGCCGTCACCGGGGATAAGAGCGATATTGAGGGTGCGCGCCATGGGCGGAAGGCTAGTCGGGTGCCTCAGGCCTCAGGAGGCGAGGTAGCGGCGCAGGGCCTCGCGCATGATCGCGCTCGCCGTGGCTCCCTCGGACTCGATGCGGGTCTCGAGATCGCTGTAGAGCTCGGGGTCGAGGCGGACCTGGACCACGCGGGAGGGTCCCTCGCCAAGCGGGGGCCGCCCGCGTCTGATCACTATGAGCTCGTGGTCTTCGTAACCGGCCTCGGCCTCGTCCGCCCACGCTTGGAGTTGCTCCTCCGTGGGGGTGCCCGGGTAGAACCAGTCCTTGAGATCGATCTCCATGTGTCACCCCTCGCTGAGATAGGTCCGGAACTTCCGTCTCATGGGCATGGCGTGGATGATGACCCGCCGACCGGATGCTCTCCCGACGCTCACGATTTCCAGAAGTCGGCCGGTTGGATCTGCGCCGAGATGCACCGAGCGCCCCTGCGGCCCAGGAGTTACACCTAGCACCACCATCGCCTGGGCCACCGCATGGCACATGTCGTCGTCAGAGATGCCGTGCTTGCGTGCACTGTCACGAACCATGAACCAGCCATGGCCACTAATGTAGTACATAAATGCGGGGATGCCTAGTCCACGATCTGGACCCGCGAGACCTCTCCCGTGGCGGTCAGGGTGTCGTCGGCGAGCACGACGGTCGCGCGCATCGGAGCGGTCCGCGCGATCGACATGACCTCCCCGTCCGGACCCTGGGTGAGGGTGGTGCGCTTCACCAGCGGTCCGGACTTGCGGGCGCTCACCTCGAGGATGACCGTCGCGGGCCTCTCGTTGACCACGCTGCCGTCGACGATGCGCTGGACCCGGATCGCGATGACCGAGCGCGTGAGGGCGGCACTGGTGAGGCTCCCCGAGATGCGTGCCATGCCCGGGACACTCGCCGTGGGATCGAGCACGAGGCGGGTGGTCATGCAGCCGGTGAGATCGCACGCAGCCTTCGACAGGTCCAACTCGAGGGGCAGGGGTCGCAGGGCGCGGGACTGGCCGCCGGGTGAGTGCAGGCCGAAGCCGATGCGACCAGACCAGGTGCCGCTCACGGCGAGGGCGACGGTGGTCCGGACCTCGGGCAGGTCGGGGCGTGCCTTGGCCGCGAGAGCCGGGGCGGGAGCGATGAGGGTCGCGCCGAGGGCGACGGCGGTCAGGGCGATGAGCGGCTTGCGCATGGGAACCTCCGGGGAGTCGAGATGGACCCGCGGAACGTAGGCAGCCCGGACAGGCCCGCGACCTCACTGAGGTGCCCCTGTGGATGACGGGGCGAGGGATGCCCTGGGGACAGCCCGGCTGGTACCCTTGCCCCAATGTCAGCGCAGCGGCTCCTCCTTGGTCGCCGCGACGAGGCCTAGGGGCTCCCAGTAGGGGCCCACGCCGGCCCCCTCGTCGCGGTGAGTTCTGCTGCGCCGGTCCCCCACCTTCGCTACCGAGGAGACCGACATGACAATCGACACCAATCCCCAGCAGCCCAGCCCCATGGCGTGGCAGCGCTACAGCGCCTACCGTCCCGTCGACCTGCCCGACCGCACCTGGCCAGCAGCCGTCATCACGGAGGCGCCGCGCTGGTGCGCGGTCGACCTGCGCGACGGCAACCAGGCCCTCATCGATCCGATGTCGCCCGCGCGCAAGAAGCGGATGTTCGAGCTCCTCGTCGCGATGGGCTTCAAGGAGATCGAGGTCGGCTTCCCCTCGGCCTCGCAGACCGACTTCGACTTCGTGCGCATGCTCATCGAGGAGGACATGATCCCCGATGACGTCGTCATCCAGGTGCTGACCCAGTCGCGCGAGCACCTCATCGAGCGCACCTTCGAGGCCATCCGCGGGGCCAAGCAGGCGATCGTGCACCTCTACAACTCCACGTCGACCCTGCAGCGCCGCGTCGTCTTCGGCCTCGACAAGGAGGGCATCAAGGACATCGCCGTCCACGGTGCGCAACTGTGCAAGAAGTACGCCGAGCAGATCGCCGACGAGACCGAGGTCTACTTCGAGTACTCCCCCGAGTCCTACACCGGCACCGAGCTGGAGTTCGCCGTCGAGGTCTGCGACGCGGTCACCGAGGTGTGGCAGCCCACACCCGACCGCAAGGTGATCCTCAACCTGCCCGCCACCGTCGAGATGGCCACCCCCAATGTGTACGCCGACTCCATCGAGTGGATGCACCGCCATCTGGCCCGGCGCGACAGCATCGTGCTCTCCCTGCACCCGCACAACGACCGTGGCACGGCCGTCGCCGCCGCCGAGCTCGGCTACATGGCCGGTGCCGACCGCATCGAGGGCTGCCTCTTCGGCAACGGCGAGCGCACCGGCAACGTCTGCCTCGTCACCCTGGGCATGAACCTCTTCAGCCAGGGCATCGACCCGCAGCTGGACATGCGCGACATCGACGACATCCGCCGCACGGTCGAGTACTGCAACCAGATCCCCGTGCACGAGCGCCACCCCTACGGCGGTGACTTGGTCTACACGGCGTTCTCCGGATCCCACCAGGACGCGATCAACAAGGGCCTGGCGCACATGGAGATCGACGCGACGGCCGCCGGAGTTCCCGTCGACGACTTCCGCTGGGAGGTGCCCTACCTGCCCATCGATCCCAAGGACGTCGGACGCACCTACGAGGCGGTCATCCGAGTCAACTCGCAGTCGGGCAAGGGCGGCGTCGCCTACATCATGCGCACCGAGCACAAGCTCGAGCTCCCCCGTCGGCTCCAGATCGAGTTCTCCCAGGTCGTCCAGCGGATGACCGACGAGGAGGGCGGCGAGGTCTCGGCCGAGGACATGTGGTCGGCCTTTTCCGCGGAGTACCTCCCCGATCCCGCCGCTCCGTGGGGTCGCCTCGCCCTCAAGTCGGTGAAGCAGGAGTCGGACATCGATGGCGATACGACCGTCGATGTCGTGCTCCTCGACTCCGGTGCCGAGGTGGATCTCATGGGTCGCGGCAACGGCCCCGTCGCCGCCTTCTGCGATGCGCTCGCCCATCACGGGATCGACGTGCGCGTCCTGGACTACGCCGAGCATGCGATGTCGGCCGGCGGCGATGCCAAGGCGGCGAGCTACGTCGAGTGCGCCGTCGACGGCAAGGTGCTGTGGGGGGTCGGCATTGACCCATCCATTACGACGTCATCCCTCAAGGCGATCGTGAGTGCGGTCAATCGTGCCGTGCGCGACGCTGCGTAGCCCCTGCCGCTTCGCCGTGACCGATTTGGCACTCCCGCGGCATGGCGTCGGGGCCGGATGCATGTGATCCTGGAGCCATGGAGATCACGGAACGCATCCGAAGCATCAGTCTCGTCGCGGTCGCCAGCGCGCTGTGCTGCGCACTCGCGGCATGCGGGGGCGGCGGGTCAGCGGCGGAAACCGTGAGCCAAGCGGCGCCCTCAGCAACCACGGACGCGACCGCGCCGGCGTCGCCCACGTCATCCGCGCCGGCGAGCGCCGAGCCGACGGACGAAGTTCCTGACGATGCCCCCGGCACCTACATCACGCTCGCCGACTACGAAGCCGACCGGGCGAAGTACGACGACGGCGATGTGGTGCTTTTCTTCAATGCCCAGTGGTGCTCCACGTGCAAGGTGGCGCGCGACAACATCACCGCTGACCCGGCTGCGATCCCGTCGGGCCTCACCATCGTCACCGTGGACTTCGACGAGGCAACGGAGCTGAAGCAGCGCTATGGCGTCACTCTCCAGCACACGTTCGTGCAGATCGACGCCGAAGGCACCGAGCTGGCCAAGTGGTCCGGCAGCACCACGGCAGAGGAGATCGCCGAGAACACCGTCTGATGCTCGTCCTGACACTCGGCGCCATCGTCGCTGGCGTCCTCACCACCCTCGCCCCATGCGTCCTACCGCTCCTGCCCGTCATCGTCGGCGGCTCGCTAGGACCCTCGACGCGGGACTCCCGACGACGCGCCTACGTCATCACGGCGTCGCTTGGACTATCTGTCATCGCCTTCACACTGCTCCTCAAGGCATCCACTGCCCTCATCGGAGTGTCGACGACGACATGGCAGTGGATCAGCGGTGGGATCCTCATCGCCCTGGGACTCGTGTCCCTCTTCCCATCAGCCTGGGACTGGGTGTCCATGCGGATCGGCCTCCAGGCGCGGGCGGCGAGCAACCTCGCCGCTGCTCAGCGGCGCCAGGGTGTCGCCGGCGCGGTCCTGACCGGGGCTGCCCTTGGCCCGGTCTTCACCTCGTGCAGTCCGCTCTACGGGTACGTCGTGGTGACCGTGCTGCCGGCCTCGCTGAGCGAAGGCCTTGTCCTGCTCCTGGCCTACACGGTGGGCCTGTGCGGTGCCCTGCTCGCCATCGCACTCCTCGGCCAGCGGATCCTGGGCAAGGCGCGCTGGGTTGCTGATCCCCACGGGTGGTTCCGCCGAGGCCTCGGACTGGTCTTCATCCTCGTGGGCATCGTGATCATTGCCGGCTGGGACAAGGACCTTCAGGCGTGGGTGATCGAGAATTCGCCCGTGCGGCCCTGGGAGTGGGACGCGGAGTTCATCCCAACCTCGTCGTAACCCCTAGAAGGCCAGGTCGACGGCGCGGCCGGTGTGCGCGCCGATCTCGGACACGATCCGATCGAGTACGTCCGCAGGGACGGCGCTATCGACGGTGAGAACGATGACCGCGTGCTCACCCGACTCCTCGCGGCTCACCTGCATGCCACCGATGTTGACGTCCGCCTCGCCAAGGATTCGTCCCACCGTGCCGACGATGCCGGGTCGATCGTGATAGCGGAGGAAGACCATGTGCTCGCTGATCGGCACATCGACATCGAAGTTGTCGACCTCTACGAGCTTGGCCGTGTCCTTGGGACCGGCTACCGTGCCGGCCACGCTGACCCACACGCCGTCGCTCAGCGTGAGGCGCACGCGAAGCAGGTTGCGGTGATCGTCGCTCTCGCGGTCAGTGGTCAGTGCGACTTCGACACCGCGCTGCTGGGCGAGGACAGGGGCATTGACATACGAGACCGGATCGTGGACGAGGCCCTGCAGGAGGCCCTTGAGTGCGGCGAGCTCGAGCACACGCACGTCGAAGTCGGCCACCTCGCCTCGGACTTCGACATCGATGCGCTGCACAGCACCGTCGGCCAGGCCGCTCGCGATGACGCCGAGGCGCTCGGCAATCGGCACGAGCGGGCGGATCGGCTCCGCGAGCACTCCTCCCTGGACGTTGACGGCATCGGGCACAAGCTCGCCACTGAGTGCAAGGCGCACTGACTTCGCCACCGAGATGCCGGCCTTCTCCTGCGCCTCGTCCGTGGAAGCACCCAGGTGCGGCGTGGCGACGACCGACTCCAGGGCGAAGAGCGGCGAGTCCGTGCAGGGCTCCTTGGCGTAGACGTCGAGCCCCGCGCCTGCGACGCGGCCGTCGGAGATGGCACTGAATAGCGCGTCCTCGTCGACGATCCCGCCGCGAGCGGCATTGATGAGGTACATCGTCGGCTTGGCGAGCTTGAGCTGCTCTTCGCCGATCAGGCCAGCCGTCTCCGGCGTCTTGGGCAGGTGGACCGTGATGAAGTCCGACTCGCGCATGAGCTCCTCCAGCGGCACAAGGCGCACCCCGATCTGAGCCGCGCGCGCGGGCTGGACATAGGGGTCGTATGCGATGAGCTTGACCCCGAAAGCCGAGAGCCGCTGGGCGACGAGCACGCCGATGCGCCCAAGGCCGACGATGCCGACGGTCTTCTCCGAGAGTTCGACGCCGTTGTACTTAGATCGCTTCCACTCGCCGTTCTTCAGTGCGATATTGGCGGGGACGACGTTGCGCGCGACCGAGAGCAGGAGGGCGACGGCAAGCTCCGCAGCACTCACGATGTTGGAGGTGGGCGCGTTGACGACCATGACGCCAGCCTGCGTCGCCGCCTTGACATCGACGTTGTCCAGACCCACGCCCGCGCGCGCGATGACCTTGAGTTTGGATCCGGCGGCGATCGCCTCAGGGTCCATCTGCGTCGCCGAGCGAATGAGCACTGCGTCGGCATCGGGGAGCGCGGCGAGAAGCTGACCTCGGTCGGCGCCATCGCAGTGTCGGATCTCGAAGTCAGGGCCGAGCGCCTCGACGGTGGCGGGCGACAGCTCCTCGGCGATGAGGACGACAGGCTTGGACAAGGGGCACCTCGATGGTCGGAAGCGGAGTCGCGAGTCTAGCCACGCTGGCTGTCAGGCGCGCGCCCGCCGTCGCCACGCGGTGAAGGACGTCACAGGTCCGTCATGCGGTGGCACCAGCCATGGCCAGGGATGCACGCGCCCGAGGTCGAGCGCCGCCGAGATCCGGTGCCAGCCGGGGACGGGCGCGAAGGTTGCCGCAAGAGCCATCCCCGCCAACTCCCGGGCCGGTGCTCCGATGCGCACGACGATGTCGCGACGCTCCGCGAGATCGGCGAGGCACTCGGTCAGGAAGACCAGGCGCTTCGACGACAGGCGCAGCCGTTGCAGGAGCGGCAGGTCCCACACGAAGACGGCCGGCACGTCGGGGTGCGCCAGGAGCGCGGGATCGCCGTCGCCGAGTGACTCGGCAGTGATCCACACCGCATCAGGGCGCGCTCCGGTCGCCGAAGCCATTGCCTGAGCGCCCGACGTCACCGCGAGGTCTGGATCGCGGCGCACACGCGGGTCGGCGTGCGAGCGCTGCTCCGGTGGATCCTCGGGCGGCCAATTCGCGATCGGGCATCGCGCGCGCAGGTCGCACTCCGTGCACAGGCCCGGCGCACGCTTCTCCACCTGCCACCTCGAGAAGCCGTAAGGCTTGCCGGTGAGGGCGCCCACGGTCCACTGCCAGCCCACGCGATTCGCGGCGCGCGAGCCGTCGAGTAGGTGCCGGAAGAACGCATCCTCTCCGTCACGCCAGCCCCCGCCGTCGCGTACGGACCACTGGCTCGCCAGCCACATGCGCGTTTGGTTGGTCAGCCAGCCGGTGCGCCGAAGCTCATCGGTCGCCAGGTCGATGCAGGCCATGCCGTCGGGCCAGTCGTAGGGCTCGCCGCGCTCTTCCACGGAGTAGCGCAGGCTGCGCTGGGTGGCATCGCCCAGGCGGGCATAGAGGTGCCTGGCGTACTCCTGCCACAGCAATTCGTCGCGGAACGACGTGACATCTCGCGCAGGCCCGCCCTCGACGTGATCCCAGACGCGGCGCAGGGTGAGCAGCCCGTGACGGATATACGGCGAGAGCCCAGATGCGCCACGGCGATCGGGGGGCCACACCTCATTTCGCCGCGCGGCGTACCCGCGCACCATGAATCCGGCGAGCGCGGCATCAGCCGCTCGCTGACCGCCGGGAATGGGCGAGGACTCGACCTCGCCGCGCACGAGCTCATCGAGGTGATGGCGCACCCACTGCGCTTCGCTCCCCCGCTCCGGGGCAGGGACCTCAGCCACGGCGCACCCGGCGGATGCGGACCGGTCCCTTGGCGGTGGACGGATCGACGACGCGCCCACCCTGCGTCATCTCGACGTCTCCCGCGGCCACCAGACGTCGCGCGGCCTGCCGCGCGGGCTCCATCAGGTCCTGCCAGCCCTCCGGGTCGACCACACGGGCGGCCTCACTCGGGCAGATGGTGCCGCTTCGCGCATCGAGCAGATCAAGGATCGCCTGCTGGAGCGCCTCGTCGGTGCGAGTGAGCTTGTGGCGCCGGCAGGCATCCGAGCAGTAGCGCACGGAATCCCAGTTGCGTGCCCAGGCCTTGCGCCACTGCATGGTGCGCCCGCAGCGCGCACAGGTCTTGGCCTCGGGTGGCACGATCACATCATCGACGCGATCCGGCCGATGCGCATCAGCGGGCGGCTGTGCCCTCGATGTAGTCGTCGTCGCCGGAGTCGATCCAGCTCATGAGGCCACGCAGGGCCCGCCCGGTCTCCTCGATCGAGTGCGCCTCGCCCTTGGCGCGCAGCGCCGCGAACTCCGGGCCGCCCGCCTCCTGGTCGTTCATGAAGCGCTCGGCGAAGGAGCCACTCTGGATATCGGCGAGGACGGCCTTCATGTTGTCCTTCACGCGCTCGTCGATGACGCGCGGGCCGGAGACGTAGTCGCCGTACTCCGCCGTGTCGGACACGCTCCAACGCTGCTTGGCGATGCCGCCCTCGTACATCAGATCGACGATGAGCTTGAGCTCGTGCAGGCACTCGAAGTAGGCGACCTCGGGCTGGTAGCCCGCCTCGACCAGGGTCTCGAAGCCGTACATCACCAGCTGCGATGCGCCGCCGCACAGCACGGCCTGCTCGCCGAAGAGGTCGGTCTCGGTCTCCTCGGTGAAGGTGGTCTTGATGCCGCCGGCGCGCAGCGATCCGATCGCCTTGGCGTAGGACAGCGCGAGCGGCCACGCCTGGCCGGTGAAGTCCTGCTCGACGGCGACGATCGCCGGCACACCGCGACCGGCGACGTACTCGCGGCGGACGAGGTGACCCGGGCCCTTGGGAGCGACCATGCAGACGTCCACAGTCGCCGGAGGATTGACGTAGCCGAATCGGATGTTGAAGCCGTGCGCGAAGAACAGCGCGTCTCCCTCCTGGAGATTCGGCGCGATGGCGTCGGCGTACAGCTTCTTCTGCACCGGGTCCGGCACCGTCATCATGATGAGGTCAGCCTCGGCGGCCGCCGTCGCCGGATCGACGACCCGCAGGCCCTCCTCCTCCGCCTTGGCGCGGCTCTTGGAATTGGGCGCGAGACCGACGCGGACGTCGACGCCGCTGTCGCGCAGGCTCAGCGAGTGGGCGTGGCCCTGGCTGCCATAGCCCATGACCGCGACGACGCGGTTCTGGATGACGGACAGGTCGGCATCGGCGTCGTAGAACAACTCGGCCACGGGGAACTCCTTAGAGGGTGCGGACAGGGGACGAGACTAGCGGGGCGTGGATCAGGCGGTGCGGTCTGCCGGCCGCAGGGCTCGGTCGGTGATGGAGCGACCCCCGCGGCTCATGGCGATGACTCCGGACTTCACGAGCTCCTTGATCCCATAGGGCTCCAGGAGCTTGAGGAGTGCCTCGATCTTGTCGTCATTGCCCGTGACCTCGATGGTGACAGCATCCAGGGCGACATCGACGACCTTCGCCCGGAAGAGCTGCACGACCTCGAGGATGCTCGACCGCTGGCCCGCATCGGCCTTGACCTTGACCAGGGCGATGGCGCGCTGCACCGACGCCGTCTCGTCCAGCTCGACGATCTTGAGGACATTGATGAGCTTGTTGAGCTGCTTGGTCACCTGCTCGAGCGGCAGCCCCTCCACGCTCACGACGATCGTCATGCGGGAGACCTCGGGCACCTCCGTCGGGCCAACGGCGAGCGACTCGATGTTGAAGCCGCGTCGCGAGAAGAGGCTGGAGACGCGGGCGAGGACGCCGGGCTTGTCCTCGACCAGGACGGAGAGGGTATGGCGGCTCATGTCACTCCTCCGAGTCCCAGGACGGCGCCATCTCGCGCGCCACCAGGATGTCGTCGTTGCTCGTGCCCGCGGCGACCATCGGCCAGACCATCGCGTCGCGATGGACGACGAAGTCGATGACGACGGGAGCATCGTTGATCGACAGCGCCTTCTCGATGATCGCGTCGACTTCCTCGGGCGTCTCGCAGCGCAGCCCGTGGCATCCATAGGCGTCGGCGAGCTTGACGAAGTCCGGGATGCGATGGCTGTGCAGGTCCGTCTCGGAATAGCGCGAGTTGTAGAAGAGCGTCTGCCACTGGCGCACCATTCCGAGGCTGGAATTGTTGATCAGCGCCACCTTGATGGGGATGTCGTTGATCGCGCAGGTAGCGAGCTCCTGGTTGGTCATCTGGAAGCAGCCATCGCCGTCGATCGCCCACACGACTGAGCCAGGCAGGCCCACCTTGGCTCCCATGGCGGCGGGTACGGCGTACCCCATGGTCCCGAGGCCACCGGAGTTGAGCCACGTCCGCGGCTTCTCGTACTTCACGAACTGCGCACCCCACATCTGATGCTGGCCGACACCTGCGGCCATGATCGCGTCGGGTCCGCTGAGGGCACCGAGGCGTTCGATGACGTACTGCGGTGACAGGCTTCCATCATCGGGCAGGTCGTAGCCCAGCGGATAGGTATCGCGCCAACGATTGAGCTGCACCCACCAGCCCTCGTAGTCGCCCTGGCGGCCCGCGGCCATCTCCTCCCGCAATGCGGATACGAGCTCGGCCATGACCTCGCCGACGTCACCCACGATGGGCACATCGGCGTGGCGGTTCTTGCCGATCTCCGCGGGATCGATGTCCGCATGGACGATGGTGGCTCCGGGCGCGAAGGTGGAGAGCTTGCCCGTCACCCGATCGTCGAAGCGAGCACCGAGAGCGACGATGAGGTCCGCCTTCTGGAGCGCACCCACCGCTCCGACGGTGCCGTGCATCCCCGGCATGCCCATGTGCTGGGGATGGCTGTCGGGGAAGGCGCCGCGGGCCATGAGGGTCGTGACGACCGGCAGACCGGTGAGATCGGCCAGCTCGCGGAGCTGCGCTGCCGCATCGGCGCGGATCACTCCACCGCCGACGTACAGGACCGGTTGCGAGGACTCCAGGATGAGGCGGGCCGCCTCACGCACCTGCTTGGAGTGCGGCTTCGTGACCGGGTGATAGCCGGGCATTGAGATGTCGGTGGGCCACGCGAAGGTCGTCATGGCCTGGAGGGCGTCCTTGGAGACATCGACGAGCACCGGGCCGGGGCGCCCTGTGCTCGCCAGGTAGAAGGCCTCGGCGATCGCCCGAGGGATGTCATCCGGGTTGGTCACCAAGTAGTTGTGCTTGGTGATCGGCATGGTGATGCCGCGGATGTCGGCCTCCTGGAAGGCATCCGTGCCGATGGCCGAGCTGGGCACCTGGCCGGTGATCGCGACCATGGGCACGGAGTCCATGTGCGCATCGGCGATGGGAGTGACGAGATTTGTGGCCCCGGGACCGCTGGTCGCCATGCAGACGCCCACGCGTCCGGTCGCAGCCGCGTAGCCCTCGGCGGCGTGGCCCGCGGCCTGCTCGTGCCGGACGAGGATGTGGCGCACCTTGGCGGAGTCCATGAGGGGGTCGTACGCCGGCAGGATCGCCCCGCCGGGGATGCCGAAGACGACATCGACGCCCGCATGCTCCATGGAGCGGATCAGGCTCTCCGCGCCCGTGATCTGCTCACCGGACGCCTGCCCTGGGTTCGTGCTCATCAGTCCCTCATTCCACTTCCGCCTCGGGTCCATGGTGGCGCATGGTCCCTCTCAACACGAAACCCCCCGGCCCGGAGGGCTCGGAGGGTGCGCGCGGGTCGCCTTCGCGACAGGTGCTGGGGTTAGCCCGCGCGCCTGCCTACGACAATGACGATCTGCTGCATGGTTAAAGACTAGCGGCTCAGGGGCCGGGGCGCCAGACCGGGGGCAGCGCTGGCCGTCTTCTCCCCCTATCGACGTCCCGGGTGCCCTGGTGTCGGTAACGAGCGGCCGGGCCGCTACAGGGCGGCGAAGGACACCCGGTACTGACCATCCGGGTAGCGGGCCACGACCGTCACGGACGCCAACTCCTTGATGACACCGGCCTTCACCGTCGCCGACCAGACCTTCCCGACCTTCTTCAGCGTGACCGCCCTTGGTGTGCCGAGATCCACCAGCGCCTTGACCTGTGCCGCGGTCGCCTTCGCGCCGCGAACCGTCGCCGTGATCACCAGCGAATTGCCTGATCGCTTCACCGTCGGAGTCACGGTGCGGCCGTCACCGGGCAGGGACACCGCCGCGGCGAGTTCACCACCGGCAGGGGCACCCGATGCGCTGACCTTCACCTGACCGGCTTTCCCGCTCGCTTCCGCGATGACCGGCCAGCCCGTGCTCGCCGCCTGGATCAGGACAGTCCCGTCGGGGCCGGTCACCGTTACCTGAGCACCCACCGGGGCCATCACCGACACGCGCGCCTTCGACGCGGGAACGGTCATCGTCACCGAACTGTCACCGTCGAACGGCGTGCTCGCGCCTTGCGCCCAGGAACCCGGCACGGGTGCCTGCTTCGGGGACTGTTCCGCGGCGCGGACGCTGCGCGGGGATCCGACAAGTCTGACGGCCTTCTCCGGCCCGAGACCCAGGACCTTGTCCACGGCCGACCGGAAGTAATCCACGTCGTCCGTCATCGACGTGTGAATGGTGAGGTTCGGCAGGGCCAGCGACATGCCGCCGCGGCCGAGCCCGATGACCGACGGCAGCACCACCGGTCCGTCATTGAGGCCGCTTTGCCCGTTCGGTACCCCGCACGCGAAGAACGGGATCGGGATCCCGGCTCGGTGGGAGTAGTAGACGCCGGACTTCGCCGGGGTCTGCGCGAAGAACGCCCCTCCCAGGTAGGAGGGGGTGAGCTGGAATGTGGGCACGAAACGCTTGGATGAGAAGCCTTCCCCGCCGAACAGCGAACTGATCGCGGTAGCAGTCGTCCCGACGCCGAGAACCTCATAGGCGCAGTCCGACCCGAGGTTCGGAGTTCCGAACATCGTCAGACTGCGCACGACGGGGCGACCATCCCCGGCCGGGGAACCCATGGCGCGGCTTAGGTACCACCGGGAGATCAGACCACCCATCGAGTGGCCCACCAGGTCCACGTGCACCGCGCCGGTGTCGGCGCGGACGGTCGCGATCTGCGCCGCGAGCGTCGCCGCGTTCTGCTGAATGGACACCCCGCGCTGCGGGTCAGTGTTCATGTTTTGCACGGCGCGCACTGTCCAGTCGGACCGCACACCCTTGACAAGACCTTCCCACGGGGCCCAAGCGGCCGCCGAAGAGTTCCAGCCGTGCAGCAGCAGCGCCGGGCGCGGCTGCACCTGCACGGTGAGCTGGGAGCCGCCGTACGGGGTGAGGATCCCGACCTTGCGCTGGAACACCGCCGAACTGTTCTCCCAGGCAACCCCGTCGGTCCGCCACAGGAATGTCACCTTCTTCTGAGCTCCGGCGACGAACGTTTCCCGCACCGGATTCGTCTGGTCCTTCTCTGGTTCGAGCTTGCGCTTCCTGTCCATGTCCTGCAGGACAACCTCGGCGCTGATGTCGGACTTCCACCGGTTCTCGATGAGCATCTCGATCTTCACGGTGTTGCCATCAGTGATCTTCTCTGCCGGGGGCACCTCCACATAGCCACCCGAGGGGTCCATCTGGAAGATCTTCACATCGTTGACGACGAGTGCTCGCTCGAGTTTGGACTGAGAGTACCCGGTGCGCTGCGACGAGCAGGTCGAGGCAAACCGGTCGCTGGAATCGTAATCGTTCTGGAACGTCCAGCCGTAGATGCTCGTGCTGTGCTGACCCTTCCACCACTCCTCGCCGTAGACGCAGGAGCTGTCGTTCTTCGTCATGTCGAAGCGGTTGACCAGGGAGTCCTTCTCCGCCACCGCACTCGGGCGCAGGAACGCCCCGTAGTAGAAGGCGTCGGGGGCGTAGTCCAGGAAGTACCCGCCGGGCGGCAGCGGGATCTCCCCGGCGGTAAGCATGCAGTTCAGACCAGGGTCCGGGTTCGCTCGGGCGACGACGCGCGGGCTCTTACCCGGCTCGTAGTAAGCGGGGTACTGCTCGTTGGGCCGCGGCTCGAACAGGCCGCCTTCGTACGCGGGGCTGAAGGTGCGCGCGCAGCTGCCTCCTTGCGCGAGGAATTGCTCACCGCCGCTGCATCCCCAGAACTCTCCAGCGAGCCGGAACCCGCCGCTGGCTTTGGTATCCGAGGTAGGAATCTCCGGGCTGGCCTCGTCTGGAGAACGCGGCATGTCGGGGTAGCCGAGGTCCACGAGTGCGAACGCCTCGTTCACGTCCTGCACAGAGAACGTCCCGTCGGCACGTTCGTTGCAGCCATTCGGATCCGGGTCCGCGGTGCGAGCACTTACGGACTGCAGAAGGGACACGTCGTACTTGGAGTGCAGGATTCCGCCGGTGAGCAACGGCGTGAGCGGATACGCGGCTGCCGTCGGCGCCACTCGGTCGACGTTGGCGCTCTGCGCAGCCACGGCGGAATGGGCCGTGGCATTTGTGACTCCGGAGATAGCGAGGATGGAACTTAAGGCGCCGACCGCGACTGCCTTGGCGCGACGGCCCAGGCGAACTCGCGATGTCAGTCCCCTCACCCGCGCAATTGTGGGGGCTACGGCGGGTCAATGCCAGCGGATCCGCCCGATCCATCGGGTCTTCGCCCCGCTGAGGCCAGCCCGCTCCAGCAGCGGGGGTGTCAGTCGCAGACGGCCCCGCGCGAGGCGGAGCCCACGAGCCGGACGTACTTCCCGAGGACCCCGCGCGAGTAGCGCGGCGGCAGCGGCGCAAACTCCGCCCGGCGCCGAGCGAGCTCGGTGTCGTCGACGAGG
>JAULZJ010000104.1:0-4098 GCA_032117435.1 Candidatus Nanopelagicales bacterium
CCGGGTTACCGGCGAGTAGCGTTTGTTGACAGTTGCTCAACTGACGTCCCGGCGCCCCGAGGAGGCATCATGACCGAGGCATTCATCTACGAGGCCATCCGCACCCCCCGCGGCCGAGGCAAGGCCAACGGCTCGCTCCACGGAGTCAAGCCCGTGTCGCTCGTGACCGGCCTCATCGACGAGATGCAGGCACGCCACCCCGGCTTGGACCCGAACCAGATCGACGACCTCATCCTCGGCTGCCTCACCCCTCTCGGTGACCAGGGTGCCAACATCGCCAAGACATCGGCGATCGCCGCCGGCCTGCCTGACACGGTCGCCGGCATGCAGATCAACCGCTACTGCTCGTCCGGCCTCGAGGCCATCAACATGGCCGCGGCGAAGGTCCGCTCCGGCTGGGACCAGATGCTTCTCGCGGGCGGCGTTGAGTCGATGAGCCGCGTGCCCATGGGCAGTGACGGCGGACCGTGGGCCATGGATCCCGAGACGGCGTACACCACCTACTTCGTCCCGCAGGGCATCAGCGCCGACCTCATCGCCACCATCGAGGGCTTCAGCCGTGACGACGTCGATGCCTACGCCGCACGCTCGCAGGAGAAGGCCGCCGCAGCGTGGAGCTCCGGCCGCTTCACCAAGTCGATCGTGCCCGTCAAGGACATCAACGGTGTGACGATCCTCGACCACGACGAGTTCATGCGCCCGGAGACGACCGTCGAGTCGCTGTCCAAGCTCAATCCTTCCTTCGCGGCGATGGGAGACATGGGTGGCTTCGATGCGGTGGCCCTGCAGAAGTTCCACTGGGTCGAGCGCATCAACCACGTGCACACCCCGGGCAATTCCTCGGGCATCGTCGACGGTGCAGCGCTGACCCTCGTCGGCAGCGAGGCTGCCGGCAAGGCGGCGGGTCTCACGCCGCGCGCACGCGTCGTGGCGACCGCTGTCACCGGCGCCGACCCCACGATCATGCTCACGGGCCCGACGCCGGCGACCCACAAGGTGCTGGCCGCTGCCGGCCTCAAGCCGGAGGACATCGACGTCTGGGAGCTCAACGAGGCGTTCGCGTCCGTCGTCCTCAAGTGGATGAAGGACTTCAACCTCGACATCGAGCAGGTCAACGTCAACGGTGGTGCCATCGCCATGGGTCACCCGATCGGCGCGACCGGCGCCATGATCACCGGCACCGTCATGGACGAGCTGGAGCGCAGTGGTGGCCGCTACGGCCTGATCACGCTGTGCATCGGCGGCGGCATGGGCATCGCGACCGTCATCGAGCGGGTCTGAGGAGAGGCATGAGCGACAACATGTTCCGCTGGGAGAAGGACTCCGACAACGTCGTCACCTTGACGATGGACGATCCGGGGGGCAGCGCCAACACCCTCAACGACACCTTCATCACCTCGCTCGAGGCTACCCTCGACCGGCTCGAGGCGGAGAAGGACGGCATCGCCGGAGTCATCATCACCAGCGCCAAGAAGACCTTCTTCGCCGGTGCTGACCTCAATCAGATCATCCAAGCCACACCGGCCGATGCCGAGCGCCTCGAGGCCGAGATCGCTCGCGTCAAGGCGGCCTTTCGTCGCTTGGAGACGATGGGCATCCCCGTCGCGGCCGCGATCAACGGCGCGGCCCTCGGTGGCGGCCTGGAGATCGCACTGTCCTGTCATCACCGCGTCGCACTCGACGCCAAGGGGAGCGAGATCGGCCTGCCCGAGGTCACCCTCGGCCTGCTGCCCGGAGCCGGTGGCGTCGTGCGCACCACGCGCATGTTCGGCCTGCAGAAGGCGCTGATGGAGGTGCTCCTCCAAGGCCAGCGCCGCAAGCCTGCGGCCGCCAAGGAGGTCGGCATCGTCGACGAGCTCGCGAGCACTCCGGAGGAGATGCTTTCGATGGCCAAGTCGTGGGTGCTCGCCAATCCCGAGGCCGTGCAGCCGTGGGACGCGCCGGGCTACAAGATGCCCGGGGGCACGCCGAGCAACCCCAAGCTCGCGATGATGCTGCCGGCGTTCCCTGCGAATCTGCGCAAGCAGATCAAGGGCGCCCCGATGCCCGCGCCACTCGCGATCATGGCCGCGTCGGTCGAGGGCGCGCAGGTCGACTTCGCGACGGCGGAGAAGATCGAGGCCCGCTACTTCGCGAGCCTGGCCACCGGTCAGGTCGCCAAGAACATGACGCAGGCGTTCTTCTTCGACCTGCAGCACATCACCAAGGGCGGCGCGCGCCCCGAGGGCTATCCGCAGTCCAAGCCCACGAAGGCCCTCGTCATGGGCGCCGGAATGATGGGTGCCGGCATCGCCTACGTCTGCGCCCGCAACGGCATCGAGGCCGTCCTGGTCGACACGACGATGGAAGCGGCCGAGAAGGGCAAGGCCTATTCCCAGGGGATCCTCGACAAGGCGGTCTCGCGCGGCAAGATGACCGAGGCGCAGCGCGATGAGGTGCTGGCGCGGATCACGCCGACGGACTCGATGGACATGGCCAAGGGCGCTGACTTCGTCATCGAGGCGGTCTTCGAAAACCAGGAGCTCAAGACCGAGGTCTTCGGCCGCATCGAGAAGGTCGTCGGCGACGAGGCTCTACTGGGTTCGAACACCTCCACCCTTCCGATCACCGGCCTTGCGAAGGCGGTCACGCGGCCGCAGGACTTCATCGGCCTGCACTTCTTCTCGCCGGTCGACAAGATGCCGCTGCTCGAGATCGTTGTCGGCGAGCAGACCTCGGATGCGGCTATCGCCCGCGCGCTCGACTTCGCTGCGGTGATCAAGAAGACGCCGATCGTCGTCAACGACAGCCGTGGCTTCTTCACGAGCCGTGTCATTGGCACCTTCATGGGCGAGGCAGTCGCCATGCTCGCCGAGGGCGTGCCCGCGCCGTCGATCGAGCAGGCGGCACTGCAGTCCGGGTATCCGACAGGCCCGCTCGCCCTCTTCGACGAGGTCAGCCTCACGCTGGGCCGCCGGATCCGCGAGGAGGGTCGGGTCGCCGCTGAGGCAACGGGGACGCCGTTCCCCGAGCATCCGTCCTACCCCGCGATCGATCGCATGGTCGTGGAGTTCGAGCGCGGCGGTCGCGCCGCGGGTGCGGGCTTCTACGAGTACGCCGATGGCAAGCGCCTCGGGCTCTGGGACGGCCTCGTCGAGAACTTCGGTGGGACCAACCTCGACATGCCCTTCGACGATATGAAGGAGCGCATGCTCTTCGCCGAAGCGATCGAGTCCGTCAAGTGCCTCGACGAAGATGTGCTGCGCTCGGTGCCCGAGGCGAACATCGGATCGATCTTCGGAATCGGCTTCCCGCCGTGGACCGGCGGCGTACTGCAGTACATCAACGGCTACCCCGGGGGTCCCGCGGGCTTCGTCGCGCGTGCGCGCGAACTCGCCGATCGCTACGGCGACCGCTTCACCCCGCCGGTATCCCTGGTCGCCCTGGCCGAGTCGGGTGGGCGTTACTCGTGAGGCGGTGAGCGCGGTCGAGCCTTTGACCGCGCCGCCCGCTCGCCTTCCGGCCGATGCACGTCGACGCCAGCTTGTCGAGATCGGCTGGCGCCTCCTGCAGTCCAGGCCCATCCATGAGATGGCCCTGGACGAGGTGGCCGCGGAAGCCGGCATCTCGCGCACCCTTCTCTTCCACTATTTCCCCACGAAGGGGGACTTCTACGCGGCGGTCGTCCAGTCCGCGGGGGAGCATCTGCTCCGCCCGGTGGTCATCTCCGATTCGGCATCCCCCGAGCAGCGTGTGAGCACCCTCGTCGAGGGCTTCGTCCGCCTCGTAGAGCGCAACCGTGCCTCCTACACCGCCCTGGTGCGTGCTGCGGGCGGTGGAGATCAGCGCGTCGTAGACCTGATTGGCGAAATCCGAGACTCGCTCGTGCCCAAGTGGTTGGCTGCGGCGAAGTGGGCCGACGACGATGCCCTCGCTCGCCTCGTCGTCCGTGGCTGGCTCGTCGGGATGGAGGAGACAGTGCTGGCGTGGGATCCGAGGACAGTGCGACGGGACGCGCTCATCGATCACCTCACGAGATCGCTCTTTGCCGAACTTGAGTTGACGAGGGCGACGTGAGCGATCCTGTCGTCATCATCGTGCGTCATGCGGAGAAGCCCG
>JAULZJ010000105.1:0-2293 GCA_032117435.1 Candidatus Nanopelagicales bacterium
CTTCTTCGCCGCTGGTGAGATCGGACCCGTGGGTGGTGGCAATCACCTGCACGGCTTCACCGCGGTGATGCTCGTGGTCGACCGCAGCTCCGCACCGGAATCCGCTGCGGAGGTACGTCGGCCCTCGGTGCACGAGTCAGTCCTCGACGAGGGACTCCTGGACGCGGAACTCCGCTCCCTCCTCGATCCGCCCTGATCATCCACAGGTCCCCGCGCGGCAATGCCCACGGCGCCTCCCCGCGCCTTACGGTGTGCACGTGACGACCCGTGATCAGCACCGCTCCGCGGTGTACGCCGCTGAGGAGCAGTGGGCGCGACAGTTCGCTCGCGGGGGCACCGTCGACTTCTTCGGTTCCCCCCTGCACATCCCCACGGAGCGTCGTTTTGCCGACATCGCGTCTGTCCAGGCCTACGTCGACGCGGTGCTGAGCCTCATCGGCGTGGTCACGCAGTGGCCCGCAGTGGCGCCTGTGCGCGTGCGCGAGCGCTCGGGCAATCGTCGAGCGCACTACTCAGATGGTGTCATCGCCCTGCCGATCCGCGGTGCCGTGGGCGAGCGCTGGGCGGCCCGGGAGTCCGTGGTGCTCCACGAGTTGACCCATCACCTCGTCGCCCACACTCACCCCGAGGCCTTGCCCCACGGGCCGCAGTTCTGCGGCGAGGAGATCCGGCTCGTCGAGATCGTGCTCGGCCCCGAAGCGGCGCTGCTCCTGCGAGCCGCCTTCGACGGGGCTCGAGTGCCGGTGACGGAGCGCATCAGATGAGCCATCTCGATCGCATCGCCGCACTGCTCGTCAAAGCCGAGCGCAGCGACAATCCGCACGAGGCTGAGGCCTATCTCGCCAAGGCGCAGGCCCTGGCGACGCAGGCCAGCGTCGACCTTGCTGTCGCGCGGGCCCTCACGGCTCGGCGCGAGGCTCGCGAGCAGCCGGTGAGTGTGACGATCACCATCGGGGAGCGCGGCAAGCGAGCCAACACCCATCTTGTATCGCTCTTCGTGGTCGTCGGGCGATGCAACTCCCTGCAGGTCGATATCGCCCACAATTCCACGTATGTCATCGCCTACGGCATGCCGAGCGATATCGAGTTGGTGGAGGCGCTGTTCGCTTCACTGGCCACGCAGATGACATCCTCCGCGACCACGTGGCTTGCGGCTGGCGAGTGGAAGGGCGACACCTACATATCGCGCGATGGTTGGCGCAAGCCGCACACCGCGCAGACCGCGCGGGCGGCCTTCTATCGAGCCTTCATCGATCGCATCGAGGATCGTCTTCAGGAGGCACGCGCCGAGGTCCTGGCGGAGGCCGAGCGCCAGCGGGTGGACATCCCCGCCGAGGTGTCCGGTGGTGCGGCGATAGCCACGACAGGCGCCCTCGTCCTGCGGGGCAAGGAGTCCGAGGTGCGCAGCTACTACCGGCAGGCCTCGACCGCACGGGGCAGGTGGTCGGGCTACTCCGGCTCGGTGAGCCGTCGGGGTGGCAGTGCGTCACGGGCCGGCCGCGAAGCGGCCGACCGCGCGCGCACCACGAGCGCCAAGGGGATCTCAGCCAAGGGGCCGGGGCTCAGCGCCTAGGAAGTCCTACTTCAGCTGGTCCTTGATGGCGTCCTTGGCCACGTCGGCACCCTGGTCGATCGCCCCGTGGAGCATGCCGTTCGCACTATCCATGATTCCCATGAGTCCTCCTCTGGTGTTTCGTCACGCGTCGCTCCTCATGCTGCGCGTGGACGTCTCAGTCGCGATCGCGCTTCTTGAAGGTGCGCCAGGGCCCGGGGATCACCCAAATGAACATCGAGATCACCCAGATGAGCAGTGTCGCGCCAATCCAGGTCCACAGGCCATCGATATCGAGGCCGGAGGAGATGGTGCTCGTCACGAGCAGCGCGATGAATGTCCCCACGAGCCCGCTCAGTGCGATGAGCGAGCCGGCATGACGCGCCAGGAACTTCAGCACGAGCCATGGGAGCAAGGCGCTCAGCAGCGCGAAGACGATGAGAGCGACGATGAATCCGTCGACGCTGAGGGTGAAGCCCGGGAAGATGAGGGCGGCGAGGATAAGGGCGATGGCATTGGCGCCGAGGCCAAGGAGCCAGGAGATGAGGAATCGCGGCATACGGCCACGGTAGGGGAGGAACGCGGGGCCGTACGGTCACTCGTCCGACACCTGTCCTGCGGCATGGGGGCGCGTCCCGCGAAGAAAGGACGCGTTCGATCCGCGATGCTGCGATCAGCGGCGGTGGAGTGTCATTGGCATGCCGGCTCGGGTGCGGAGGGTGACGGCGGGCATAGGTGCGA
>JAULZJ010000106.1:0-4009 GCA_032117435.1 Candidatus Nanopelagicales bacterium
GGCGCGGACCGCGATCCGGGCCCACGCGGACCGGCTGGCGGCGGTCGTGGTGGAGCCGGTCCTGGGCTCCGGCGGCGTCATCCCGGCCTCCCCGGAATTCCTCACCGCCCTGCGCGAGGAATCCGCAACTCAGGGAGTGCTTCTCATCCTCGACGAGGTCATGACCTCACGCCTCTCCCCACAGGGAGCGGCACCGCTCTACGACGTACAGCCGGATCTGCTCACTCTCGGGAAATACCTGGGCGGTGGATTGTCCTTCGGGGCCTTCGGCGGGCGTGCCGATCTCATGCGGCGATTCGACCCATCGCAGCCGGGAGCCCTGCCGCACGCGGGGACCTTCAACAACAACGTGCTGTCGATGGCCGCGGGACTGGTCGGGCTCACTGAGGTGCTCGACGATGCGACGCTCGACGCGGTCAACGCGCGCGGGGAGCGTCTGCGCTCCGAACTGAATCGCGTCGCCCAGCCCTATGGATGGATCGCCACCGGGCGGGGCTCGATGGTGGGCTTCCACCCTGTCTCGGGACCGATCGCATCACCAGCCGACCTGGCCGAGGCGGATGACCGGCGTAGGGAGCTGCTCTTCCTCGACCTGCTCGAGCGCGGTTATTACGTCGCTCCGCGCGGCTTCATCGCGCTGAGCATCGAGGTCACGGATGCCGATGTGGACGGCTTCGTGTCCGCCGTCGCCGACGCGCTCGCCAATCGCGTCTAGGGGAGAGCCCAGTCGATCGGCTCGTCTCCGAGCTCCTCGAGCAGGGCGTTGGCGCGGCTGAAGGGTCGCGAGCCGAAGAAGCCCCGATCTGCTGACATTGGGCTCGGGTGAGCGCTGGCGATGATCGGTGTATCGCCCAGCATCGGCACCAGGGATTGCGCATCCCGGCCCCACAGGATGGCGACCAGGGGCGAGTCCGTTCGCGCGACCAGGCCCTCGATCGCGGCGGCGGTGAAGGCTTCCCAGCCCTTGCCGCGGTGACTGCCCGGGGTGCCCGCCTGCACGGTGAGCACGCGATTGAGCAGCATGACCCCGCGCTGCGTCCACGGGGTGAGGTCGCCGGACGTCGGCCGCGGAACGCCGAGGTCGTCGCTCAACTCGCGGTAGATGTTCTGCAGGCTGCGCGGCAGCGGACGCACGTCTGATGCCACGGCGAAGGACAGGCCGATGGGATGACCCGGTGTCGGATAGGGGTCCTGGCCCACGATGAGTACGCGGACGTCATTGATGGGTGTCGTGAAGGCGCGGAGGATCGCATCGCCTGCCGGGAGCCAGGGGCGTCCTGCTGCGCCTTCGGAGCGCAGGAAGTCGCCGAGAGCGGCCAGGGTGTCGCGCTGCGACTCGAGCACCGGGACCCAGGTCGGGTGCACGAGATCCTCGAGGGCCTGCGCCATCCGGAGACCGTATCGCCAGGGATACCCTTCCCGTCGTGTCCTCCGCCCCGCTACGTCGCAACCCCGCGTGGTTCGGATCCGTCATGGCCACCTCGGCCCTCGCGGTGGCCTTCCTCGAGCAGTCGGACTACATCGGGGGGTCGACGTTCACGGCCGTTGCTAACGGCCTGCTGGTCCTCGCGACTGTTCTCACGCTGGGTCTCGCTCCGCTCTATCTCGTGCGCGCGCGCAATCGCGAGGCGCTCGCCGCGGAGATTGCCAATCCCGCACAGGGTGCGATGCTCGCGACCTTCCCGGGTGGCATCCTCGTCTATGCCGCAGCGTGGGGCACCGTCGGCGTGGAATGGCTCGGCGCCGGCCTGGCTCTCACCGTGTGCGCGATCCTCCTCGTCATCGGGGCAGGGCTGGCTATCGCCCTCGGTGTGGCATGGGCGTCGCTGCAGACGGGGGCACAGATGGATCTCTCGGACGTGAACGGCGGGTGGCTGATCCCCGTGGTCATGAACCTCATCGCGCCGCTGTCGATCGCGGCGCTGATCGAGGCGTACCCGAGTCAGGCCACATGGTTGCTCATCGTCGGCCTTGCCTTCTACGGCGTCGGCACCCTCCTCTTCCTCCCGATGTTCGCGCTGCTCGTCGCTCGGCTCGCACTGCGCCCGCCGGTGCCCAACACCATGCAGCCCACGCTGTGGATCCCACTCGCACCCGCGGGGCTCATCGGCCTAGCCCTCCTGCGCCTCATTCAGGCAGGCGTCGACACCGGGATCCTGGCGGAAGAGGCCATTGCCGTCGGCGTCCTCGTCTCGGCCATGGGTATCGGCCTGGGCCTGTGGTGGGCGCTCTACGCGGCGGGGCGCCTAATCCGGGTCCGCCGCGCGGGCGGCCTGCCCTTCCTGCCGGGGTGGTGGGGCTTCGTCTTCCCCGTGGCCGCACTGTCCCTGTCATTGGGAGCCCTGGCTGACCAGCTCGACAGTGCCCCTGTAGACGTGGCCTCTTTTGCCGTGTTCGTGTGCCTTGTCGTCGCCTGGGCCATCGTTGCCTGGCGCTCCTCCGCCGCCGTCCTGCGCGCCGTGCGCCCTGCGTAGGCTCCAGTCATGGGTCATGACCTGCTGCCGCCCGCGCCCCTGATCCTCGGGGGCGAGCCCCTGCCCCTCGTGGGCCCCGCGCGCATCTATGCCTGCGGCGTGACTCCCTATGACGTCACGCATCTCGGCCACGCCTCGACCTTCGTCTGGGTCGATGCACTCGTGCGCACCCTGCGTCACGCGAATCTCACTCCGATCGTCACGCGCAACATCACGGACGTGGATGACGTCCTCACTGAGGCTGCCCGTCGCGCGGGTGCGCCGTACGACGAGTTTGCGGCGATCCATCAGTACGACTTCGATCACGACATGGCCCAGCTCGGCGTGCGGCGTCCCGAGCAGGAGCCACGGGCGCACCAGCACGTCGGGAGTGTCGTGCGACTGGCGCAGGCCCTGCTCGATCGCGACGCCGCCTACGAGGTCAACGGCACGGTCTACTTCCGCGGGGCTGTGGCTGTCGCCTCATCGGGCTTGCAGGAGCGGGAGATCCTCGCGGCATTGACGGAGTTCGGCGAAGACGTCAACGAAGTCGCGAAGGAGTCCTCGGTCGACGTCCCCGTGTGGCGTGCATCGCACGGCAGCGACCCGGCGTGGCCGAGCCCATGGGGGCCGGGGCGACCGGGCTGGCATGCCGAGTGCACCGCCATGGTGCTCGATGCCTACGGCTCGAGCCTCGATATCCATGCGGGCGGCGCCGACCTCGCCTTCCCGCATCATGCCTACGAAGCGGCCCAGGCGGAAGCAGTGACGGGAGTCGCGCCCTTCGCCCGCAGTTGGATGCGGGTCGGCACCGTCGGCATCGACGGCGACAAGATGGCGAAGTCGACCGGCAATCTGGTGCTGGTCTCGGACCTGCTCAAGGAGCATCGGGGCGATGCGATTCGCCTGATGATCCTCGACCGCCGCTGGTGGGAGGCCTGGGACTACGCACCGGAGCTCCTCGCGGCGGCCGAAGGGCGACTCGATGCACTGCACTCGGCGGCGGGGCGTCGCGATGACGACCCGGTCGCGGAGGCCGAGGTCCTGCGCCGTCTCCTCGACGACATCGATGTCCCCTCGGCCACCGCCGTCGCACTGGAGTCGGGCGGTCGCGCAGCGCGCGTGCTCGTCCACGTCCTCGGACTGTCGTGACGTCCTCGCGAGAGGATCGTCGCGAGGAGATCCTCGCGACGGCCGCGCGTCTCTTCGCGCGGGACGGCTTCCACGGGGTGTCGATCGACGAGCTGGGGGCCGCAGTGGGCATCTCCGGCCCCGCGCTCTATCGCTACTTCCCCAGCAAGGAGTCGATACTCTCCGCGATGCTCGTCGACATCAGCCAGCGCCTGCTCGAGGGCGGACGCCAGCGGGCCGAGTCGCTCGAGGGGCTCATCGACTTCCACGTCGACTTCGCCCTGGATCACCCGGACCTCATCGACGTCCAGGCGCGGGACCTCGCCGCGGTGCCCGAGGACGACCGTCGCGCGGTGCGCCGCTACCAGGCGCAGTACGTCGACCTGTGGGTGCGTGCGCTCGTCGCCCAGCGACCGGGGCTCTCC
>JAULZJ010000107.1:0-1797 GCA_032117435.1 Candidatus Nanopelagicales bacterium
TCCGTGAGGAGGTCATACGACGCCAGCCTCAGTGCGAGCGCCGCGCTCCACGATTCGCCGTGGGAGGCGTAGCCCTTGATGGGAGAGGCACCGAGCATCACCTCGAGATCATCGCGGTGGGGTCCGACGAGGGTGATCCCACGGTCGAGCTCCTCCTTGCGCCGGCGATCCATCTCGGCGAGGAGCGCCTGTGCCACATCTGGTTCGTCGACGTCATCGACCGCCGATCGGTATCCCAGGGCGATGGTGTCGGAGGCGGGCACGAGAGCTTGATACGCGTGCGCCGCCAATGGTGCAAGGGCTGCGGTCAGGTCTCTCCGCGCGGTGATGATCTCAGCACCAAGGCGCGCGAGCTGGTCGTCCCAGGCCTCCAGGGTGCGCACAACGTCATCGATGTGCGTGCGGCGTGCGGCACCGGAGGATTTGAGGAGCGCGTTGCGCTGCTTGAGGACCCGCTCGTAGTCAGCGCGCGTGCCCGCAAGTCGTGGCTGCCTTTGCACGAGCAGGTCGTCGAGGAAGCGCCGTCGTTCCCCGGGATCGCCCTTGACGAGGGCGAGGTCCTCGGGGGCGAAGACGACGGAGCGCAGGATGCCGAGTATCTCTCGCGTCTTAAGCACAGGCGCCCTGTTGATGCGGGCGCGGTTTGCTCGACCAGGGGTGATCTCGATCTCCAGCAGCAGGGTTCGGTCCTCGCGCACGACATCGGCTCGGATGACAGCGCGATCGGCACCCTGGCGCACGAGGGGGGCATCCGTCGCCACGCGGTGGCTCCCCAGAGTCGAGAGATATCCGATGGCTTCGACGAGATTGGTCTTGCCCTGTCCATTGGGGCCCACCAGGGCATTGATACCGGGCTCGAAGCTCACCTCGAGTTGCGCATAGTTGCGCACATCGACGAGGGACACGTGTCTCACGAGCACGGGTGGATCGTGAAGCGACGTCATGTCTGCTGGTTCAGCCAGCGAGACGCACCGGCATGAGCAGATAGCGGTAGTCGCCATCGTCATCTCCACCCGCGCTCAGGACTGCAGGTCGCGTGGATTGGGTGAAGGATAGTCGTGATTCAGTGGCATCGAGTGCGCCGAGTCCGTCCAGGAGGTACTGGGGGTTGAAGGCGATGTCGATGTCATCACCGTCGAATGCGCAGTCAAGGCCCTCCGTGGCCTGGGCCTCGTCGCCCGCGCCCGCGCGCAATGTGACCTCTCCACCGGAGAAGGCGAGGCGCACGGGTGTGTTGCGTTCCGCGACGAGGGCAACGCGCTTGACCGAGTCGACCAGCTGTGCGGTGGACACCGTCGCCACGGCCAGGCTCTCCGACGGAAGCAATGAGCGGTACTTCGGGAATTCGCCGTCGAGGAGGCGGGTGGTCGTGCGCCGCCCATTGCCTTCGAAGCCCATAAGACCCTCGCCGCCTTCGGCCAACGACAAGTGCACTGTGTCGGCACCGGCGAGTGACTTGGCGGTATCCGCGAGCGTGCGGGCGGGCACGAGCGCTTGAACCTCGAGCTTGGGCGATGCGGGTGTCCACGTGAATTCGCGCACGGCAAGGCGGTAGCGGTCCGTGGCTGCCAGGGTCACCGTCGACCCATCGATCTCGACGCGAATGCCGGTAAGGGTGGGCAGGGTGTCATCGCGGCCGGCCGCGATCGCTACCTGCGCAACTGCATTAGCGAACTCCGCACCCGCCAGGGATCCGGATGAGTCCGGCATGGCGGGCAAACTCGGGTAGTCCTCCACGGGAAAGGTCGGCAGGGCGAAAGTCGACTTCCCGCAGACGATGCTGACTCGGGTGCCGTC
>JAULZJ010000108.1:0-3043 GCA_032117435.1 Candidatus Nanopelagicales bacterium
TGTCCCCCGAGGTCAGGTGCCAGGACACGCGATGGTCGCCATCCCAGTCGTAGAGGAGTTCGTAGGTATCGCGAATGGGACCGGACTCGAGGTGGAAACGCGCGCGCAGAGGCCTGCCATCCGACCCCTTCTCGAGCACCGTCACCTCCGTGATGCCGTCACTCCACTCGGGATAGGCCGGCAGATCCGCGATCACACCCATGATCGTCGACGCGGGGGCGTCGATTTCGATGCTCGACTCTGTCTGGTCAGCCATGGGCCTGCCTCGCCTCTCCCGGGCGCCGGGCGCCCTCCATCTCATCCTTGAGCGACCACACGACGCGCTTCCACGCGATGGCATGCCGGCGGCGCAGTCGATCGATCTCCCGGCGACCGCGCGTGGAGTCGGGGAGTGCCCGCGGAGTGGCCGGCGAACCGGGCACGGTGGGCTCACCGCGAAGGTAGTAGTGGACGAGGACGCCGTCTCCATACGCCTCGAGCCAGATCTCGGCCGAGCCCATGAGCTCACCGGTCACCGACCAGCGGACGCCGTCGAGGCCTCGATCCATGAAGACGGTGAGTTCGAGAGTGGGCCACCACTGGCGCCAGCGCGCAGGGTCGGCGACCACTGTGGCCAGTCGCGAACGCTCGACGACGACGTAAGTCTCGTCCACGAGATCAACCCCTGCCACGGGCCCAGGATAGGTGTCCCGCAACCCCTGCCTGCCCGGAGGCCTCGTGTCGATGGTCACCGGGTGGCCCAGGTTCCTCGTTCCGGTAGCCCCGGGGTGTCCCATCCCCTAGCGTGATGGGAGCTACGTCGCACCGAGCCATCGGTGGACCCGACCGTGGGAGAGATCGTGAAGACTGAGTTCAGCGTCGCTGCCATCATCCCGCCGCCCACCTCGGGCAGCCTCGTGGACGACATCATCGACAACGCCCAGACCGCGCCCCACCGCATCGCGCTGTCCGTCAATCGGGGCGGCGCCTGGGTGGGTGTCACCTCCCAGCAGTTCCTCGATCAGGTCAAGGCCGTGGCCAAGGGCATCGTGGCCTCCGGCGTGGAGCCCGGGCAGCGCGTCGGCATCATGTCGCGTACCCGCTACGACTGGACCGTCGCCGACTATGCGATCTGGTACGCCGGCGGCACGGTCGTGCCGATCTACGAGACATCGTCCGCCGAGCAGGTCGAGTGGATCCTCGGGGACTCCAACGCTGTCGGTGTCTTCCTCGAGAGCGCCAAGAACAAGGCGGTCTTCGATGAGGTGGCCGATCGCATTCCCGACTGCACCCGCGCGTGGATCTTCGACGACGGCGCGCTCGACACCCTGGCCGCAGCCGGCGCCGGCATTTCCGACGAGGAGCTGGAGAGCCGCCGCGCCACCCTCAATCCCGAGTCACTCGCCACGATCATCTACACCTCGGGCACGACCGGCCGCCCCAAGGGCTGCATGCTCACCCACGGCAACTTCATGTTCGAGGTCAACAACATCGTCGCCGGGATGCCGCAGCTCTTCTCCGTCCAGGGCGCATCCACCCTGCTCTTCCTCCCCCTCGCCCATGTCTTCGGCCGCATCATCCAGCTGGGCTGCATCCACTCCGGGACGCGGCTCGGCCACGCCCCCGATGTCAAGAACCTCCTGGGCGACCTGCAGTCCTTCCAGCCGACCTTCCTCCTCGCGGTCCCCCGCGTCTTCGAGAAGGTCTTCAACTCCGCCCAGCAGAAGGCGACCGCCGAGGGCAAGGGCAACATCTTCAACACCGCGGCCCAGACCGCCATCGACTACTCGAAGTCACTCGACACCGGTGGTCCCGGCTTCGGACTCAAGCTCAAGCACAAGGTCTTCGACAAGCTCGTCTACAGCAAGCTCCGCACCGCGATGGGCGGCAAGATCGCGTGGGCTGTCTCCGGTGGCGCACCGCTCGGCGATCGCCTCGGGCACTTCTTCCGCGGCATCGGCGTGACGATCCTCGAGGGCTACGGCCTCACCGAGACTTCCGCGGCGACCACCGTGAACAGGCCTGACGCGATCAGGATCGGCACCGTCGGCCAGCCCTTCCCGGGCGCCTCGGTCAAGGTCGCGCCCGACGGCGAGCTCATGCTCGCGGGAGCTCAGATTTTCAAGGGGTACTGGAACAACCCCACCGCGACAGCGGAGGCCATCGAGCCGGACGGCTGGTTCCACTCCGGCGACATCGGTGAGATCGACGACCAGGGCTTCGTCAAGATCACCGGCCGCAAGAAGGAGCTCATCGTCACGGCGGGAGGCAAGAACGTCGCACCCGCGGTCCTCGAGGATCGGCTGCGCAGCAACTGGCTCATCAGCCAGTGCATGGTCGTGGGCGATGCGCAGCCCTTCATCGCTGCGCTCGTGACCATCGACCCCGAGTCGTGGCCCGCCTGGCTCAAGCAGAACAGCAAGCCCGAGGACACCACGATCGCGTCGATGACCACCGATCCCGCACTCGTGGCGGAGGTCCAGAAGGCTGTCGATGAGGCCAACAAGGCAGTGTCCAATGCCGAGGCCATCAAGAAGTTCACTATCCTGCCCGAGGACTGGACAGAGGAGGGTGGCCAGTTGACTCCCTCCATGAAGCTCAAGCGCAACGTCGTCATGAAGGAGTACGCATCCGAGGTCGACGCTCTCTACGCATAACGCAGGCCCTGGCCTCGCGTCATGCCCGTGACGGCGTGACGCGGGGCCTTGGCTTTGCCGGGGTCCTCCTCGTCGCTCTCGTCACGGGCGATATATCGATCGCGAGCCTGCAGGTCGCCCTGGTCGCGATCATCGCGGTGCTCGCCCAACTCGGCACGATCCCTGCCCGACCGGTGTGGCTGCGCTACGCCGTCCTCATCGCCGAGGCGGTCGCCATCGCACTCGTCGTGGTGACGTCGTCACCCGGTGACCGACCCTCGATCGTCTACCTCGCCGTCCCGCCCATCGTGTGCGCATTCGCGATGGGCGCCGCCGGCCTCGCCTCCGCCGTCGCCGTCGAAGCGCTCGTCCTCATCGTGGGCACCGTGCTGCGCGTGCGCGGTGACCTGCCGACCGCCGTCGTGGAC
>JAULZJ010000109.1:0-1816 GCA_032117435.1 Candidatus Nanopelagicales bacterium
GTGCTCGCGCACCTCGAGGAAGCCGAGGGCGCCGATGCCGGCATGTACGACGATGAGCCGGAGGCCCCCGACAGCATGTCGGCCGACGAGCGGGAGCACGCGGAGACCTTCCGTCGATTGCGCGAGCACGCCCCCGCGACCGCTGCGCTCGATCGCGGGGTCATCAGCGCGGACGGCACCATCGACTTCGGCGAGCAGTGGCACCGCGTCGACACATCGGGCACTGTGCGGGCGGCGATCTTCGGGATCAGCGATGGCCTCGTCTCCAACACCGCCCTGGTCATGGGATTCGCCGGCACGGGCACCGACAATGGCGTAGTCCTCTTCGCTGGCATCGCTGGCTTGCTCGCCGGTGCCTTCTCCATGGCCGCGGGCGAATACGTGAGCGTCGCGAGTCAGCGAGACCTCTTCGAGCGCGAGATCGAGAAGGAGGCGCGGGAGCTCCGGGAGAAGCCGGACGAGGAGCGGAAGGAACTCGAACTCATCTACCGTGCCAAGGGGATGGATCGCGTCACGGCAAAGGCAGCCGCCGACAAGATCTTCGAAGACCCTCAGGTCGCCCTCGACACCCTCGCTCGCGAGGAACTTGGGCTCAATCCCGATGAGCTCGGCAACCCCTACAGGGTGGCTGTCTCGAGCTTCGTCGCCTTTGCCATCGGTGCGTTCGTCGTCGTGCTGCCCTACCTGCTCGCGGTGCTGTGGCCCGCCATTTTCGGAGGGGGCATGGTCCCTCTCATCATGGCCATCGTCCTCGCCGCAGCAGCCCTGATCGTCGTCGGCGGCCTCGTCGGCAACTTCTCGGGTCGCGGCATCGCCAAGGGCGCCCTGAGGCAATTCACCGTCGGTGCCCTGGCGGCAGGCGTGACGTTCGTCATCGGTCGCATCATCGGCGATCTCACCGGCCTGAGCACGAGCGGCCTGGGTTAGTGGGCGCGCCCTCGCGCACCGCGACGGCGCGCCGGCTCGAGAAGGCTTCGGGAACCCTTGCCACCTCCGTCACCGCGCACCTCGATGAGCGCCTGGAGTGGTTCCGCGACCTCCCCGCGGATGAGCGCTCATGGGTCGGCCTCATCGCCCAGGCCGGCATCGCGGGCGTCATCGCCTGGTATCGCGATCCCGGTCGGTCGCGGGAGAGCGCCCTCGATGTCTTCAGCACCGCCCCGCGAGAACTGGCGGGTGCAATCACCCTCGAGCAGACGGTCGAGATGGTGCGATGCACCGTGGACCTACTCGAGGAGGCCCTGCCAGACATCGCCGGCCCGGAGGCCGCCGACGGCGTGCGCGATGCCGTGCTCAGTTACTCGCGTGAGATCGCCTTCGCTGCCGCCGAGGTCTATGCGCGCGCCGCCGAGGCGCGTGGCGCCTGGGATGCCCGCCTCGAGGCACTGGTCATGGAAGGCCTCCTGCGCGACGACGCCGACCCATCGATCCTCACCCGCGCCAGCGCACTGGGCTGGCAGGCGGGAGCCGGCGGCACCGTCCTGGTCGGCTCCGCGCCGGATGCCGACTCAGCGGGCGGGCTGCACGTAATGCGCCGCGCAGCCGAGCACCACGGGATTGCGCTGCTCACCGCACTGCACGGCGATGCACTCGTCGCGCTCGCCGCCACGGCACCTGACGACGTCCGCACGGTGCGGCTGCTGACTCCTCACTTCGGCCACGGCCCTGTCGTCATCGGGCCGCGCGCCGCGGACTCCGCATCCATTCCCGCCGCCTGCTCGGCTGCGGTGAGTGCTCACGCCGTCGCCCGCGGGTGGCCCGACGCCCCGCGACCGGTCGCCGCCGACGATCTCCTGCCTGAGCGTGCACTGGCCGG
>JAULZJ010000110.1:0-4332 GCA_032117435.1 Candidatus Nanopelagicales bacterium
TGCCGCGCAGACGGTAGATCAGGTTGTCCACGACTCGGCCATCCCCCGCGTTGGAGTATCCCCACACCGTGCGCAGGAGGTAGTCGCGGCTCAGCACGCGACCCTGCGCCGCCATGAGCGCCTGAAGGACATCGAACTCGATGCGCGAGACGGGTATCTTCACGCCGTCGCGACGCACCTCGCAGGTGTCCTGATGAAGGGCGAGGGGACCACAGTGCAGGACGCTGTCACTCGGCGTGCCGGCCTCCAGGACAGGCCGGCGCAACTGGCGCCGGATCCGTGCCATGAGCTCCTTGGTCACGAAGGGCTTCGTGACATAGTCGTCCGCCCCGGCCTCGAGACCGGCGACGACGTCATGGCTATCGGTGTTGGCGGTAACGATGATGATGGGCACCTCGCTGCGCCCGCGCAGGGAGCGCACCAGGTCGAAGCCGTGGATGCCGGGCAGGCGCAGGTCGACCAGGACGATGTCTGGCATTTGGTCCTGGACGGTGACGAGGGCGGCCTCAGCCGTCTCAGCCTCGAGCACCCGCACGCCGTCGTTCTCCAGATTGGTCCGTAGGACCATCCTGATCGTGGGGTCGTCCTCGACGACGAGCGCTGTCTTCATCATGGGAAGCATGGTCTGCTGCTTCTCCCCTTGGCAAGCAGCTGGCGCGACCTGAGCGACAAAGTTGCGACACTTCTCCCCGGTCAATGTGACATCCGGCACAGATTCCACGGACATGGGCATGGTCTGGTGAACCCATGACCGATGTGACCGATCCCCAGGTAAGCGTGTGCATCCCTGCGCGCAACGAGCAAGCCACTGTCGGACACCTCGTGCACCTGCTCCATGCGGACCGCGAGCAGGGTGTCATCGACGAGATCATCGTGCTCGATCACGGGTCGACGGACGGCACCGCCCGGGCAGCACGGGACGCCGGCGCGTGCGTGATCGACGCGGACGCGATCGCGGCGTCGTGGGGTCCCTGCCAAGGCAAGGGCGACGTGCTGTGGCGCTCGCTCCTCGCTTCCCAGGGTGACATCGTCGTGTGGCTCGACGCCGATCTCCAGGACTTCCCTGCCGATGGCGTCCAGCGCCTGGCTCAGCCCCTCCTGGACGACGATCGCCTCGTGCTCGTCAAGGGGGCCTTCTCGCGCAGCCTGCACGGCCAGGTTGGCGAGGGAGGTCGCGTCACGGAGTTGGCCGCGCGACCCGCCCTCCGCCTGCTCGTCCCCGAGCTGGCGTGGATGCGCCAACCCCTGTCCGGGCAGTGCGCGATCCGGCGCAGCACCGCTGAAGACGTGGTCTTCGAGATCGACTACGGGGTCGAGATCGGCCTCCTCCTCGACCTCGCCTACGAACACGGGGCGGATGCCATCCGCGAAGTCGATCTCGGCCCGCTGGACCACCGCCACCAGTCGCTCGCAGCACTGAGTCGCCAGTCGGAGCAGGTCCTGCGCGCCCTGCTGTCGCGTCGTGGGCACCGGCACCTGGAGGCGCGCACCGTCGGGAGGCCGCCTATCTCCTCCCTGCGCATCGCCGTCGCCTGAGGAATCTCCCATGAGGGCGCCACACGGTGCTCCCCTACGGGTAGCGTGCCCGTATGGCCGAGGCATCCCCGACCGATCCACCGCCCCTGCGCCCAGGCTGGCCGGTGAGCCCCGGCTTCATCTGGCGGGCCGGCTTCATCGTGATGGCCCTTGTCTTCATCTTCATCTTCATCCGCTTCCTCCTCGAGGACGGCGGCGGTGTCATCTTCACCGTGCTCATGTCGTGGTTCTTCGCCCTCGCCATGGCACCCGCGGTCAACGTCCTCAGCAAGCGGATGCGCCGCGGCCTCGCCACACTCCTCGTGATGGGCGGAGTGGCACTCTTCCTCGTCGCCTTCCTCGCGGCCTTCGGCGCGCTGCTCGTCGACCAGATCATCGAGATCGTCGAGAGCGTGCCGGCCCTTGCCGCGCAGGGACTCGAATGGTTCAACCAGACCTTCGGCCAGTCCTACACCGCCGAGGAGCTCCTCGCCCAGGTCAATCTCGACCAGGAAGCGCTCAAGCAGATCGCGGCCGACGCGGCCAAGGGGATCTTCGGGTTCGCGGTGTCGCTCATCGGCGGCATCTTTGGACTCTTCACCTTCGCGCTCATCGCCTTCTATCTGTCTGCCGACGGTCCGCGCCTGCGTCGCTACATCGCCAGCATGCTTCCCACCCAGTCGCAGTCGGTCTTCCTCAATGTCTGGGACATCACGGCCGATAAGACCGGGCGCTACGTCGCCGCTCGCGCGATCCTGGCCGCCGTCAACTCCTTCTGCAGCGGAGTCGTCTTCGCCATCATCGGGCTGCCCTACTGGCTGCCCCTGGCGCTCTGGACCGGCATCGTCGCGCAGTTCGTGCCCACGATCGGCACCTACATCTCGATCATCCTTCCGGTGATCGTCGGCCTGCTCAGCGGCAATCCTTGGCTCGGCGTCATCGTCTTGGTCTACGCCCTGATCTACCAGCAGATCGAGAACCTCACGATCGAGCCGCGCATCAGCGCCAAGGCCGTCGACGTCCACCCGGCGTACGGATTCGTCGCGGTACTCCTCGGCGCAGCACTCTTCGGAGTCTCCGGCGCACTCCTCGCCGTGCCCGTCGGCGCCATGGTGCTCGCACTGACCCAGATCTACGTCAAGCGCCACGCCCTCATCGAGGACACCAGCTCTGCCGATCCACCCCCCGCGCCCGACGCGGCCTAGTGGACGGCCGAGTGAGTGGACGGCCGAGTGAGTGGACGGCCGAGTTAATCGACGATCGTGTCGATGCGCGTGGCCAGGGCGACGTCGAGATCGGTGATGCGCCCGCCCGCGGAGTGCGTGGACAACTCCAGGTGCAGCCTGCGCCAGCGGATGTCGATATCGGGATGATGGTCGAGCTCCTCGGCGGCCTGGGCGATCATCACCACCCACTCGATCGCGGCCGGGAACGTCGGCGCCTCGACGTCACGCACGAGATGGTTGTCGCGCACCTCCCAGTGCGGCAATGAATCGGCCAACGAAGCGAGGGCAGCGTCATCGATGGGCTCAGCCATTCCATCCTCCTGATACATCGAGCGCGGCCATGGCATGGGTGACCGCGTGGACCAGCGGGACCTCATGGGTCCGCAGGAGACTCGCCCCGCCGAGCATGGCGAGCACCGCGAAGAATCCCTCTGCCGCGCGGAAGTGCTCCTCGAAGAGATCGAAGGCGTGGGGCAGCGCATGGCAGATGGGCAGACCGAGCACGCGGAGGCGGAAGGTATTGAGGATGACCTCTGTCTGGTGACGCACCCGAGTCAGGGGATCCACGAGATTGCCGTAGTAAAAGCCCATTCCGGGATCGATGACGATGCGCTCGACCCCGTGCGCGCGAGCGATCTCGACGCGACCGGTGAAGTGATCGATGAGGCCGGGGATCGGGTCGGTGTCGAGGCGGACATCGGTGATATCCCGGACGTTGTCGCCAGCGACGTAGCAGAGGATGACCGTGGCACCGAACTCCGCAGCGATGTCGTACATCTCCTCCTGGTGAGCGACCCCGGTGAGGTTGAGCACCTGCGCACCCGCTGCCAGGCCGGCACGCGCGATGGCGGGGTCGTACGTCTCGACGGAGACGGCAATGCCCTCGTCCGCGCACTGCTCGATGACGGGAAGCAGCCGGGTCAGCTGATCATCCGCTCCCACCCGTGCGGCACGTGCCGTCGTCGACTCGGCACCGATATCGACCAGGTGGGCTCCCGCGGCCGCGGCTACACGCGCCTTGCGCACCGCGGAATCGGGGCCCGTGGCGATGCTCTCGCGGTACGTCGAGTCCCGGGAGAGATTGACCGTGGCCATGATGACGGGCTCATCGATCCATGAGCGATCGCCGATGCGGATCGGCTCGACCGGAGCCGCTATTGCCTCGGAGTGCTCCTCCGCAAGGCGCGCGAGCGCCGCGAGCGTGATCATGAATCCCCCTGACGGATGAAGCGCGTGAAGACGAATTCATCCTCGCAGCGGGCCAGGTCCGGCGCGAATCGGTATCCCCCGACGATTCCCGACAGCGTGAGCGCCCATTCGTCGACGACGCCTGCACGCGCGAACTCATCGAGGAGCGCGCGCCCACCCTCGCACACGATTCGCCGCATCCCACGGTCGATCAGTTGCTCGCGCAGCCACACGGGATCGACTCGATCCCCCGGAGCGACCAGGAGCTCGCACGAGTCGGGGACGCGGCCGCGCATCTCGGCCGAGGCAGCCGCAATGGTGACGATGAGCGGTGCCAGGGTGGACTCGGAATACACCGGATCCGACCACGGCAGATCCAGGCTGGCGCTGACGACGACCAGGC
>JAULZJ010000111.1:0-12384 GCA_032117435.1 Candidatus Nanopelagicales bacterium
GTCATGCGCAGCAGGACGACGGGGCGACCGAGGGCATGGGCGGCATCGACCAGTGCGCCGGCGGCGAGGAGCCGATCCACGGCGGCGGGATCGCCGAGGTGCGACCAGGACTCGCCCGGGAGCGACGCCGAGGTGTCGATGACGACGACATCGGGATCGATGGCCTCGACGAGCGCGGCAGCCTCGTGGGGAAGCGCGGTGCTCACAGCCGCATAGGGAACCCAGCCCCGTGCCGTGGCGCTCCCGATGGCACCGGCGATCGAGAGCCCGCGCCCCGGGGGGACGGCAGCGATTCTGGGAATGATCAGGCGCGCGGCGTCGAGGTCGAGGACATCACGCGTGCGGACGACGTCGGCCCGGGTCGACGGCCCCGTGCGACGCGCCTTGCGCAGTCGCCAGATACGCCAGAGGTCGCGCGGGAGCGTCACCAGCCTGCGCGGATCCTTGGCTGCCTGGACGAGGAGGTTGCCCACGACATACGACGCGCTGCGCTTGGTGCGTTCGAGCTCGCGCTCGGCGCGGTCGGCGCGTGCCTGGGTCTGCCTCAGCTCGGACATGAGGCGTGCGCCCCCCGTCGAGCGCTCGACCGCGCGCTCGCTGTCCTCGTCAGTTAGGGCCTCCGCGGTCATCGGGGAGCTCGCTCGCCGAGCCAGTCGACGATGACCTCGGCAATGCGCGGTCCGGCGTGGCCATCCCACAGGGGAGGGCGGCGCGACATGTCACCGGTGTCGGTGAGGGCCTCGTCGAGAAGCGTCAGGAGGGTGGCGGGCGTGGCCAGGCGGTTGGTGCCGTGCGTGATCGTCACCGGCCGCTCGGTGTTGGGGCGCAGGGTGAGGCAGGGCACGCCGAGGACGGTGGTCTCCTCCTGGACGCCCCCGGAGTCGGTGATGACCGCGCGCGACCCCCGGACGAGGCCCATGAAGTCGAGGTAGCCGAGGGGTTCGACCACGTGCATGCGCGGGTGATCGTCGAGGCCGAGGGCCTCGAGCACCGCTCGTCCGCGGGGGTGCAGGGGCAGCACGATGTCGGCACGGGATGCGGCCGAGTGCAGGAGCGCGACCAGCTCGCCTGCAGCCTCGGGATCGTCCACATTGCCGGGTCGATGCAGTGTCGCGACGAGGTAGTCCTCGGGCAGGCGCAGCGACGCGCGCATGCGCTCGGGGTCGAATCGGTCGAGGTGGGCGAGCAGCGTGTCGATCATCGGGTTGCCGACCAGGTGGATGCGCTCGGCAGGCACTCCCTCGCGCGCGAGGTGGGCGATGGCATCGGGACTCGTGCACAGGAGGAGATCGGACAGACGATCCGTGACGATGCGGTTGATCTCCTCGGGCATGCTCATGTCGAATGACCGCAGCCCGGCTTCGACGTGTGCCACGGGGATTCCCAGCTTGCTCGCCGTGATGGCCGCGGCAAGTGTCGAATTCACATCGCCGTACACGATGACCAGCTCGGGCTGGGTAGCCTGCAACTCCTCTTCGAGGCCGACGAGGAGGGCTGCGGTCTGCTGGGCATGGCTGCCGGATCCGACCCCGAGGTTGATGTCGGGACGCGGCAGGTCGAGCTCGCGGAAGAAGACCTCGGACATGCGATCGTCGTAATGCTGGCCGGTGTGCACGAGGCGCTGGCGCACGCCAAGTGCCGACAGGGCGGCCACGACGGGAGCCGCCTTGGGGAAGTTCGGTCGCGCCCCGGTGACGTGGAGCAGGGTCATCGCGGCCTTCCTGTCGCCGGCGGCGCGAGCCGCGGGGGGCCAGGGATCGCGCGCGGTGACGCTCTCGCCACCGCGGCTAGTATCCCAGACCGGGAGGTGGGCATGAGCAGGCTCGGCTTCGCGCGGCGCGTGCCCCTTGCAGTCTCCGGCGCACTACGTCGATTCGCCCAGGATCCGGCGCGCGGACGTGCGGCATTGGAGAGGGCTCTTCCCCGTCTGGCGACGACCGAGGCGGGCTCGGCTACAGCCCTCGTCGACCGCGCTGTCGCGCGGGATCGCTACGACGTGGCCTGCGCGGCGCTCGCGGGAGTCCCCGAGGATGCACCCGAGCGAGCCTCCTGCGTGCTGGCCGTGGATGTCCTCGCCGGTCGACTGGTCTCCGTCTTGCAGGCGACGCCGGGCGATGCCCGCGGCCGTCGCGCGCAGAGATCCGCGCGTCGCCAGATGGCGGTGCTGGGGGAGCCCATCGGTGACTGCTTGCGCCATGACGCCCCGGTCGGCCCGGGGCGCGGCGCGGCCGGCAGTCGCTACGGCGTGCTGCATGTCGTCACCAACTCGCTGCCGGTCACGCAGGCCGGGTCGACGATCCGGACCCAGCGCGTAGTGCGTGCACAGCGGGATCTGGGTTGGGATGCGCGTGTCGTCACTCGCCCGGGATATCCAGTGACCCATGGTGACCTGCGCTCACCCGACCCGCAGATCATCGATGGTGTGCCGTATCACCGGCTCCTCCCTGTCGTCATGCCCGCGGAGGAGCGCATTCGGGAGTCCTACTCCGCACTGCTCGGCCACCTGGTCGACTCGGTGCGCCCCGATGTCCTCCACGCCGCCTCCGACCACGTCAATGCGGCCGTTGCCCTCCAGGTGGGGCGCGAAAGAGGGCTGCCCGTTGCCTACGAAGCGCGGTCCTTCTTCGAGGACACCTGGCTCGCTCGTCACGGCGGCGAGGCCGCCCGGCAGAGCGATACCTATGAGCTGCTGCGCGAGCGCCACACGGAGGTGCTGCGCGCGGCGGATGTCGTCACCACCCTCGGTCCTGGGATGCGGGACGCGATCGTGGCGCGGGGCGTCGACCCGGGTCGGGTCTTCATCGCCCCCAATGCCGTGCCCATCGACTTCCTCGACGCGCGTGACCGAGATGCGGCTCGCGCGCGCCTCGGTGTGGAGGATGCCCTATGGATCGGTACTGTCGCCACCGTCCACGAAGCAGAGGGGCTCGACATCCTGATCGATGCCGTGGCGCGAGTTCGCGATGGCGGACGGGATGCGCGCGTCGTCATCGTCGGCGAAGGCCCCGCCCTCGGGGCCCTGCGAACGCGCGCAGAGTCGCGCGCCGTGCCGCTCCTCGCTCCCGGCCGCGTGCCGGTCGACGAGGTGCGCGACTGGTACGACGTCCTCGACATCTTCGCGCTGCCCCGCCGTGACACGGCCGTCAACCGAGCGGTCACCGCATTGAAGCCGCTGGAAGCCCAGGCGCGTGGCGTGCCCGTGGTGGGCAGTGACCTCGACGCGGTCGCCGAGGTGCTCGTCCCGGGATCGCCCCTGGTCCCGCCGGGCGATGCCGAGGCGTTGGCCGGAGCTATCGAGGCGTGGGCGGACCCTGGCGCGCGCGCTGACGCCGGGGAGCAGGCCCGCGCCTGGGTTGCCACCACGCGCACCTGGCCTTGCGTCATGGATTCCTACCGGGCGGCGTACTCTTTCCTCGGCGCCCCGCAGGGGTAGCGATATCCGCCTAGGCGGATTCCGGCGTGGATGCCCCGACGGCAAAGGACGGACATGGCGCGCGATCTGGTGGTCATCGGCCTCGGCTACGTCGGCCTGCCGCTCGCCCAGGAGGCGACACGGGCGGGACTGAGCGTCACCGGCCTCGATGTGGCCGCCGGTGTCGTCGAGGGCCTGAATGCAGGGCGCTCCCATGTCGACGACCTTTCCGATGCCGATATCGCCGACATGCTCGGGCACGGCTTCACTGCCACCACGGATGCCTCGGTCATCGCCGATGCGCGCACCGTCGTGATCTGTGTCCCCACCCCGCTGACTCCCGAGGGAGGACCGGACCTCGGCGCGGTGCTCGGCGCCACGCGGTCGATCGCGCAGCACCTCCAGCCGGGTCAGCTCATCGTCCTGGAGTCGACCACCTACCCCGGAACGACCGATGACGAGGTCAGACCCGTGCTCGAGGCCGGGGGATTGGTGGCGGGCAAGGATTTCCACCTCGCCTTCAGCCCGGAGCGGATCGATCCGGGCAATCCGACGTACGGAATGAAGAACACACCCAAGGTGGTCGGGGGGCACTCGGACACGTGCACCGATGTGGCGCAGAAGTTCTATGGCTCCTTCGTCGACACGGTGGTGCGTGCTCGCGGCACCCGCGAGGCCGAGATGGCGAAGCTCCTCGAGAACACCTACCGGCACATCAACATCGCGCTGGTCAACGAGATGGCGCGTTTCTGCCATGAGCTCGACATCGACCTGTGGGACGTCATCGCCGCGGCCAAGAGCAAGCCCTTCGGATTCCAGGCCTTCTATCCCGGCCCCGGTGTGGGCGGTCACTGCATCCCGATCGATCCCAACTACCTCTCCTACCAGGTGCAGGCGAAGCTCGGCTATCCCTTCCGGTTCGTCGAGCTCGCCCAAGAGATCAACGCCAGCATGCCAGCGTACGTCGTCCGGCGCATTCAGGATGCCCTCAATGACGAGGGCAAGGCGCTGCGTGGCGCTCGCATCCTGCTGCTCGGCGTGACCTACAAGCCGGACATCGCCGATCAGCGGGAGTCGCCGGCGAAGCCGATTGCCGTCGAGCTCCGCGACAAGGGCGCGATCGTGGAGTTCCACGACCCGCACGTGACCGAGTGGCGGTTGGGTGCCGACAGCCTCCGTTGCGCGGAGGATCTCGACGCGGCTCTCGCGCGCGCCGATCTCGTGGTGCTTCTCCAGAACCACACCGACTACGACCTCGCCACCATCGCTGCGGGTGCGTCGCGCCTCTTCGACACGCGCGGAGCGATCAACGGACCCAAGGTGGTGCGGCTCTGATCCTCGGCGACGGACGCGAGGTCGACGCCTCGGTACTCGCGCGCGAAGCCGGCCTCGCGCCGGTCAATAGTCGACCGCCCTTCGGGGCGTATCTCCGCAGCCTGTGGCAGCGGCGGTCGTTCATCTTTGCCTTCGCCAAGGCGAGCGTGGACAAGCAGAACACCAAGAGCCGGCTGGGCCAGTTCTGGCAGGTGATGGATCCCGTCCTCACCATGGCGATCTACTGGTTCCTCTTCGGCTTCCTCCTGGGTGGCCGCGGGAGTGTGGCCAACTACACGGGCTTCCTGGCGGCCGGTGTCTTCACCTTCGCGATCATCCGTCAGTCGATCACCGCGGGTTCGCGCTCTATCTCTGGCAATGAAGGCCTGGTGCGCTCAATCCACTTTCCGCGCGCGGTCCTGCCCATCGCGGTCGTGGTCAAGCAGTTGCGTGTCTTCATGTACGCCCTGCCGATCATGGTGGTCATCCTCCTCGTCACGGGCGAGCCAATCACCTGGCAGTGGCTGCTTGCCCCCGTGGCGCTGGTCCTCATCCTCATGTTCTCGCTCGGCATGGCGCTCGTCCTCGCCCGCGTGATCGCGACCGTGCAGGATGTCTCCGAGGTGCTGCCCTACATCCTGCGCATCTGGGGCTATATGTCAGGCGTGATGATCCCTATTGCCGATCGCCTCCAGCGGCTCGGCGTCCCGGACTGGGCGACGTTCCTCATCGAGATTAATCCCGGCACCGTCTACCTGAACGTCATGCGCGACGCGCTGATGGATTCCTACTTCTCGCCGTGGGGTGCCTGGAACTGGCTTCTTGCCGCGGGGTGGGCGTTCGTCGTGCTTCCCCTGGGCTTCTGGTTCTTCTGGCGCGCGGAGGACCGCTATGGCCGGGGATGAGATGGAGGGTGCCGAGGACTTCGACCTCAGCGAGGATGCCGACTTCTCCGATGTCGCACCGCCCCGCGACGGCGACCCCGACGCGCCGATCAAGGTCATCGTCGACGACCTGCACATCATCTATCGCGTCTGGACTGCTCCGGATCAGCCACTGGATGAGGACGCCAGTTGGATTCGGAAGCTGAGGTCGCGTCGGCCCGTGTCCACTAAGCGCGAGGTGCACGCGCTGCGCGGAGTCAGCTTCGTCGCCCGTCAGGGCGATGCGATCGGCGTCATCGGCAAGAACGGTGCCGGCAAGTCGACGCTCATGCGCGCGATCGCCGGCCTGCTGCCGCCCAATCAGGGGTCGGTCTATGCCGATGGCCAGCCCACGATGCTGGGCGTGAGCTCAGCCCTGATGCAGGCGCTCTCCGGACTCCGCAATGTCGAGCTGGGGCTGCTCGCCCTGGGGTTGACACCCGGGGAGGTGAAGGAGCGGATCCCGTCGGTCGTGGAGTTCAGCGGCATCGGGTCATCGATCCATATGCCGATGAATACCTACTCCTCGGGGATGTCCGCCCGGCTGAAATTTGCCATTGCCTCGGCGGTGACGCACGAGATCCTGCTCATCGACGAGGCGCTCTCTACCGGTGACGGCGAATTTGTCAAGCGCAGTAGTCAGCGCATCCAGGAACTGCGTGACGAGGCGGACACGATCTTCCTCGTATCGCATTCGATGGGTGCGATCCGCTCCGCATGCAACCGCGTCCTGTGGCTCGATGAGGGACGCATCCTCGCCGATGGTCATCCGGACGACATCATCCCCGAGTACGAAGTGCGCTTCGGACTCAAGACCAAGAAGGCGCTGCGCGAGCGGCGCAAGAAGCGCAAGGAGGCCAACGAGCAGGCGCGCACCGAGTGGGACGAAGGCGACGACTGACATGCGCGTGCTCGTGGTGTGCCCGGTGCACGACCCCCGCGATGCGCGCATCGCCGAGCGGGAGATCCCCGCGCTCCTCGCTGCGGGGCACGAGGTCACCCAGGTCGGACCCTTCACGGCAGTGGGCGCAGTGGCACAGGTCGGCGTACGTCCCATCGACATCCCGCGCAGCGCAGGTCGCCGTCGGGCACATGCCGTGCGCGAGACACGGCGCGTGCTGCACGAGGAGGCAGCTCGGCACGACATCGTCCTCCTGCACAGTGCCGATGCGGTACTCGCCGCGAGTGGCCTCCGGCACCCCGCGATCGTATGGGATCTCCACGAGGACACCGCGGCTTCGCTGATGCTGAAGTCATGGCTGCCGAGGCCACTGCGCGCACCGGGAGCCCGCCTCGCGCGGCGGTTCGAGCGGCGGGCTGCGCGACACCGGCACCTCCTGCTGGCGGAGACGGCCTATGCAGATCGTTTCGATCAGCCCCACCCGATCGTGCCGAATACTCCCTGGGTCCCGGAGTCAGTGCTCCCGAGTTCACGGGGGCGTGCGGTTTATGTCGGGAGTATCACTGTCGCGCGCGGTGGGGAGGATCTCGCACACCTGGGAGATGCCCTCGCAGGAACGGCTATCGAGGTAGAGATCATCGGTCCTGCCTCGGGTGCCCTGGCACAGCGCTTGCGGGATGCGCAGCGCGTGCGTTGGCGCGGCTTCATGGCCAATCGCGAGGCTCTGCAGCGCGTGCAGGGCGCGACGGTCGGCCTCTCCCTGCTCCACGACGAGATCAACTACCGGCATTCCATGCCGACCAAGCTCCTGGAGTACCTCGCGCAGGGCGTGCCCTTCGTCTCCACGCCGCTTCCGCTCGCCGTGGACCTGGCCGAGCGCAGCGGTGGTGGGGTGATCGTGCCCTTCGGCGATGTCCGCGCGGCGCGTGATGCCGTGATGGGGCTGAACGCCGACGACGCTCGACGGCAGGCGATGGCGGATGCGGGTCGAGCGTGGGTACGCGAGCACGCCAACTGGGATATCGACGGACCGGTCTTCGTCCGTCAGCTCGAGGCGTGGGCTCGGCGCTGACGAGGGATCAGTCGTCGTCGCCTGGCGACCGGCGTCCCCGCAGGGCGAGTGCCGCACCCGCGGCGCGCGCGACGTCAACCGCGCCCGGTAATCCATCCACGCCGTCCGCGACCACCCGGAGATCGGCGAGCTCGCCCACGACCAGGGCGCCGCTCTCGGCGAGAGCCTCGACGTCCTCCGCGGCCCAGTCGGCGACGACAGGCTGCAGGTCGACGGGCAGGCCGAGTCGCGGTCCGCGGTCGGGCCGGTCCGTCCAGCCTCGCCGGATGAGTGCCCTGTGCGCGGCCCGCACATCCCGACGCCCCTGGCCGCTCGTGCGCGCGGCGAGATTGAAGCCGTAGATCGCGAAGGTCTCCGCGCCGCTGAGGGACACGTTCGCGCGATCGTCGGGGATCGTCGGAGGGACATCGGGCATGCCTGTGACATCTGCGGCCGCGACGAAGCGAAGCCACACCGTGTCGACGGGAGCGCCTGATCCCGGGATCGTGACCACGGTCACCGAGCGGGCTCCTGCCGACTGCCATCTGGAGACGAGATCGGCGTAGCGATAGGCGCGCCAGAAGCCACGCCGCAACTCGGTCTCGTAGCTGCGCGTTGCGCGCTCGTGCACCCGGAGGGCGAGGTAGTCGGCGTAGGACTCGTAGTTGCCGTTGCGCATGTGCTGCTGCCACGAGCTGGGGAGTACGCGCGCGAGATCGCGCGCGGTCACGATGACGTCCACCGGGGCCGGGGCGAGGTCTGAGATGACCTTCGCGGCCCCTGACTGCGGCAGCACCGACATGGCCTCCGCGGACAGGATGACGTCGCCGGGTGCCTGACGCACGGCCTCGAGCAGCGCACGTGCGTCGCTGCCGTCCTGCTCCCGCCAGGCGTCGTCCTGGAGGCCGATGGCACCTGCCTCCCGGGCCAGGTCGATCAGACCCGGCACCTGATTGTGATCCGTGCGATCACGCGTGTGGATGGGATAGGCGCTGGGATCGAGGCGTCCGTCGAGCACGAGCGCCTGCAGGATGCGCTGGAGGTACGTCGTCGCCGTCTTGCGCGGACCGATGTGGAGGACGACCCGGCGTGCCATGTCAGGTGCGCCGACGGGGGAGCAGTGCGCGCCCCTCTCGACCCCAGAGGTATCCGCCGAGCACACCCGCGCCCAGGGCCAAGGCCCACGGAACGACGGAGATGGCCGGTGCTGCGATCGACGCCACGATGCCGGCGATAGCGAGCACGGCGGCGATGGCCATGAGCGGCACGGCCCAGCGCTCGCTCCTGCTCGCTCGAGTCGGCCTGCGCGTCGGTACTGCCGCCGCTCGCGGTTTCGCCACATCCTCCCCGCGCAAGTCCGCCGTCTTGCGCCGGCCGACCTCCGTCTCGACGGCGTAACCATGCTCGACGAGCCAGCGCGCGCTCTCGGCCTCGATGGCGACCAGCTCCTCCGAGGTCAACGTGTCGCGCCAGGCGCCCTCTCGTCCATCGGTGATGTGGTTGGACGTGACACGCAGGTCGTCATCGACGCCGTGCTCACGAGCGGCCTTTGCACGCTCCTCCTGGGCGGACAGATCGACCTCGCGGACGATCGCGTCGACGCGCGCGTCGCCGATGGGGACGTCGAGGTAGTCGGCGAGGGTGCGCACGAGGCCCGGGACATCGTCGCGGAAGTCCTCATAGCGGCCGACCCAGACGTCGGACTTGGATGTCCAGAATTCGTCTCCGCGGAGTTCGCGTCGGACCGTGAGTCGACTCGGGCGAGCGCCGCGCTCCGGATCATCGGGCTTGAAGCGACCCTTGCGATACAGCGATGCGACGACATCGCGCGGATCCCGGTAGGTGTAGAGATAGCGGGCACCCTCGTCAGGGAAGTCATCGCGATCGAGGGCGGGACGGAAGTGCACCTTGGCCATCAGCAGGTCGTCGGGATTGGCTGCGGCCGCGGGATACTCCTCCGTCGACACCCCGCGCGGATTCCTCAGCCCGGACGCACCGTCGAGCAACTGTCGGGTGATCTGCCATACGAGGGTTGATCCGGAGCGGTGCATACCGCAGACGAGGACGAGCACGTCGGCAGTCTAGGTGCCCGTGCCCGCGAGATACGCAATGGCCGCGCCCGCCGCACGTGCGACCTCCTCGGGGCTCGCGGACCTCGATCCGGTGGCCTGTGGGTCGACGGTGAGGTCGGACTCGCTGCCCACCAGGATCGCCGAAGTCGACCGCAGCACGGCCAGGTCGCTATCGGACCAGTCACTCACTCGTGGGACCCAGGAGTCCGGGATGCGCACAGGCGCGCCCCGGTCGGCTCGCGTGGCGAAGGCCTCGCGGACGATCCTCGCGCGCAAGGCACGCATGTCGGGGCTGTCGGCCTTCGTGGAGTCCGTCTGGCGGTTGAGCGCTGCGAGCACGAGCACCTCGGGCTCGGTGACGCCGACGTTGGCCTCGAGGTCGTCGATGACGGGTGGCGTCTCGGGCAGTGCGGGGCCGACGTCGAGGGCGCGCCGGAAGCGGTGCCACAGCTCATCGGGTGCGGCACCCCGGCGGGGGACCGTCACCACGCTGATCGTCCGGCCGAGCGGCAACCACCTCTCGACGAGGCCGCCGATCGCGTAGGCGCGCCAGAAGGTCTGATCCGGGTCCCCATCCCATCGTGCGGCGAGTACCCGCGCGTCACCCTCTCCCCGGCGATCGGCCTGCTGCTGCAGGTAGCCGTTGAAACTGGTCGACCGGCCATTGCGGATGTGCTGCTGCCAGGAGCTGGGGAGCACTCGACCAAGGTCGCGCGCGGTGATGATGACCTGGGTGTTGGCCACGCCGAGGGAGTCGACGAGGCGTCGGGCAGCAGCAGCGTCGATGACGGAGAGCGCCTCGCCGGAGATGATCGCCGTGCCCTCCCATTCCTGGACCTTGCGCCGCAGCCGCTCCCATGAGCTGGCCTGCCCCTCGGCGCGCGCGGGCGCCACCCACGGGAAGCTCGCCGTGCCGAGCAGGCCGTAGGCCGCGGCCTCGTGGTTGTAGATCTCCCGGCGACCCTGCAGCCGCGTGGGGTAGAGGACACCGTCGCGCTTCAGGTCACCGGACAGGCGCGCGAGCACTCGCTGGAGGTACGTCGTACCCGACTTCTGCGTGCCGATGTGCAGCAGCAGGCGTTCCGCCACATCCACTCCCGGTGAGCGGGGCGCTCCCGAGCGCCCGGAGGTCACATCCTCGCACGTGTAGGCCGCGTGGCAGGCTTCGCACGTGCGCGTGGCGATCATCGGCAACTTCGACGGCGTCCATGGTGGTCACCGGACCCTCCTGGACCGAGCGCGCGAGCGTGCCGCGGCGGATGCGGGCGGTCGCGTGATCGCGGTGACCTTCGACCCGCATCCGGCCGCCGTCCTGCGCCCAGATCGAACTCCTGGCGCGTTGATGACCCTGGATCGACGTACCGAACTCCTCCTGCAGGCGGGTGCAGACGAGGTGGTCGTCCTCGCATTCACGCCCGAGCTGGCCGCCCTGGCGCCCGCGGAGTTCGCGAGGCTCCTGAGGGATGATCCGCGGATCGCCGCGGACCTGGTGATCGTCGGTGAGAACTTCCGCTTCGGTGCTCGCGCCGCAGGGGACACGGTGATGCTCGGCGACTTCGGTGCGGTGCTCGGCTTCGAAGTAGAGATGCTCCCGCTCGTGGGGTCGGCAGGCTCCGCGGCGTCGTCCTCGACGCGCATCAGCTCAACGCGCATCCGGGAGAGCATCGCCGCGGGAGACATGGGCGCGGCCGCCGCCATCCTGGGGCGCCCGCACCGCCTCGAGGGGGTGGTCGTCCGCGGTGACCAGCGTGGACGCGAGCTCGGCTACCCCACGGCCAATGTCGAGGTGCCGGATGGCATGGTGATCCCGCCCGACGGCGTCTATGCCGGATGGCTGGTCGTCTCGGGGGAGACCCTGCCGGCCGCGATCTCCGTGGGGACCAACCCGCAGTTCTCCGGCACGGAGCGGCGAGTGGAGGCCTACGCGATCGGGCGCGATGACCTCGATCTCTACGGGGCCTGGGCGGCCGTTGACCTCGTGGAGCGACTCCGGGGCCAGCAGGTCTTCGACTCCGTCGCGGCGCTCGTGGAGCAGATGGCCCGCGACGTCGCTGCCGCGCAGGCGGTCCTGGGGGACTGATACCCTCATTCCCGACGGTCCTAGGGCGGGCGCCCGGGGACTCGTGACGACCCCGTCGGGGTCACCGCCCGCTGGCCTTCCGGTCATGGCGGCCGACGCGCCCGAGAGGACATCATGTCGCTGGATAGCGCCACCAAGCAGCAGATCATCGCCGAGTTCGGCTCATCCCCGCAGGACACCGGTAGCCCGGAGGTCCAGGTGGCGATGCTCACCCGTCGCATCAGCGAACTCACCGAGCACCTCAAGAGCCACAAGCACGACCACCATTCGCGTCGTGGGCTGCTCATCCTGGTCGGCCAGCGCCGCCGGCTCCTGCAGTACCTGCAGCGGACCGACATCACGCGCTACCGCGCGATCATCGAAAAGCTCGGCATCCGTCGCTGACGGTGCCGTCCTCGGCGCGAGAGTCATCAGCCACTGCGCCGTACAACTGAATAGTCAGCACACACACGACGCCGCGCCGCCACGATCGGTCGGTCCTCGGTAGTGGCTCCCGGGTTGAGACCCGGCGGCCTCGATCGAAGACCGGCTCACAGCACAGGGCACCACGGCGCGCGTCACGGTCGTATCCGACCGTCGCATCCAAGGAGTGACCCGTGGAGGGTTCTGTCACGACCACCGAAGCCGTCAT
>JAULZJ010000112.1:0-5918 GCA_032117435.1 Candidatus Nanopelagicales bacterium
CGAGTACGACGCGACGGTGTTATCGATGACTCGCTGCCAGTCCTCCTCCCTGCTCACGTCATGGTGCATGAAGGCGACGCTGTAGTCCTTTCCCGTGAGATCGGCAGCCACATCGACTCCGGCGTCATCGTTGATATCGGTGACGATCACCGTGGCGCCCTCGGATGCAAGTCGTTCAGCCGTAGCCTTCCCGATGCCACTTGCCGCCCCTGTGACCATGGCGACGCGACTAGCCAACCGGTCCATGTGATGCCCTCCCTAGTGGTGTGATCTCCACGCTAGGTCGGGTGACCGGTCAATGGCTGCCGCTGCCTAGTCCTCGTCGAGGCTGATGATGGTGCAGCGCTGGTCCGTCATGTCGCGTAGTTGCTGCAGGCCGCCCACGCGTCCCCATCCCGTGCGAGTCCCCGCTGCGCCCCCGAAGGGCTGGGCACTCTCGAAATAATCGGTCGTGTCATTGACGACGACGCTCCCGCAGCGCAGGCCCTCGGAGAAGGCGAAGGCCCGGGTCAGTGACCGGGTGAAGACAGCAGCCTGGAGCCCGAGCGGATCGGCGTTCGCCGCACGGAGTATCGCCTCGTCGCCATCGCAGGCCACGATCGGTACTACGGGACCGAAGCTCTCCTCACGCGCGATGCGCATGGACTCGTCCACCCCGTCCATGACGGTGAACTCGTAGTAGAGGTCGGTGGGGAATCCGCTTGCACGTCCGCCACCCAGTCGCAGTTGCGCCCCCCGCTCGAGGGCATCGCTGATGTGCTCGTCCATCTTGGCGGCGGTGGGCGCGTTCGCGAGCGGGCCCATCGTGGTGGCGTCATCGAAGGGATCGCCTAGCACCGCGGCGGCAGCGGCCTCGATGACGGCGTCGGCGAAGTCAGGAGCGATTCCACGATCGACGAGCACGCGCTCGGTCGCGCAGCACACCTGGCCGGCGTTCCAGTAGGCGCCGAAGACCGCCGCCTCGGCCGCGGCCTCGAGATCGGCATCGGAGCAGACGATCACCGGTCCGTTGCCGGACGCTTCCATCAGCGTGCGCTTCAGGCCGGCGGTGCGCACGATGCGCTCGGCGGTGGCCGATGACCCAACGAAGCCGATCGCGTCGATGCCGGGGTGCGTGATGAGGTGCTCGCCGACGGAGCCGTCCCCGGGGATGATGGAGACCAGTCCCTCGGGAACGCCGGCCTCCTCGAGAAGCGATCCGAGTGCAAGGCATGCGAGCGGGGTCGTGTCCGGTGGCTTGCACACGATCGCATTTCCCGTGGCCAGTGCTGGTCCGAGGAACTCGCACATGATCATGAGAGGAAAGTTCCACGGGGTGATGGCTGTCCACACGCCGACCGGGGCGCGGTAGGTGAACATGCGCTTGTTGCGTGCGGAGCTCGGGATCGTCTCGCCGTAGAGCCGCTTCGCATCCTCGGCTGAGATGGAGAACAGAGACGCCGCATCCTCGACGTCGGCGAGCGCTTCGGCCCGGTAGGGCTTGCCCTGCTCGAGAGTGGTCAGGCGCGCTAGCTCCTCATGGTGCTCCTCAATGAGGGCCGCGATGCGGTGACATAGGTCAGCACGCTCGTAGGTGGACCAGTGCCGGTAGTCGTCGAAGGCCCTGCGTGCTGCGGCCACCGCAGCATCGAGTTGCTCGGTGCTCGCCCGCGGGAGCTCGGCAAGCGTCTCCCCTGTCACGGGCGACACGACGGGGACGCTGTGGTGCCCCGGGTCGGCGTAGGAGCCTGCGATCCATAGACGTGACTCGCTCATGCCCCGACTCTACGGTCGCTCGATGGCACGCAGGGTGCTGTACTCGGCAAGTGCGGTGAAGTCACGATCCGCGTGAAGCACCGGCACGTCGTGGCGGATGGCGATCGCAGCGATAAGGCAATCCACAAGCCTTCGGACGGTCAACCCGGAGGCTCGCGCGCGTCGGTACAGCAGGGCTGCGTCGTCATAGTCCGAAGGATGCGTCGACAGATGCACCGCCCTGGAGAGAAGGCCGCGCAGGTCGCCAAGATTTCGATCGGAGCGCCCTCCAGCGAGCAACTCCATGCGGACCGGATCGCAGGTGGCGATCTCACCGGCCAGGGCCCCCTGGACTGATTGATCCGCCGACGTGTTGGTGGCTCGAAGGAACTCGACCCAGGCGGAGGTGTCGATGAGGATCACGGGTGGCGTGGCTCGCGCATGGCGTCGAGGTCGCCGCCCCACCCTGAGCCGCGGAGGGCGAGTGCCTGCTCCTGCGTGATGGGTTCGCCTGCCAGGCTCCGAAGCGCGAAGTTGACGGCCTCCCGTTTGGTCGAGAGGTGATACCGCTTCATTACGATCTCCACCGCCGCATCATCTAGGTCGATGTTGGTGCGTGTCATACACACACGATACACCTCTCACGCGGTGAGGCTGTCGATGTAGTCGGCGGAGAGAACGTCCGGCAGCGGGACGCGAACCAACGCACCTGAGCGGAGTCGGGCCATCACTCCGAGGGGCTCGATCGAGAAGGCATCGCATACCGCCCGCAGTGCCAGTGCCCACCGACGGTCGGTATCGGTAATGCCGACGCCGCCTCGACGGTGATGGACGATGCCGAGGCTCGTGGCATCGCTGTTCAGGCGTTCGTACGCCGCACCGATGACGGTGGCGCATTGGACGTCCGTGGGGTTGCCGGGGCCGTCGGGAATCACGATCAGTGGTGAGGGGCCTTCACCACATTGGACTGCTATTGCGATGCAGCCCTCTCGCCGGTCCGCGACTGGGAGGTGATCAGCGAGAAACATCAAGGGGTCGGCATCAGCCAGGGTGGCTCGTGCCACCGGATCGAGGCGCCCCCATCTGCGGTCGAACGCGATGGGGTCATCAAAGGGAGTCGTTGTCATGGACGCACCGTGGGCCAACCGCCCTGTGGACTGCCAGGTGCGATCCACAGGGCTTGTGGTGTAGAGGCCGGGCCAGGACGTTGCTACGGTCACGCGATGGAGTACGACGGCACGATGTTGATCACCGAGCGCCTCGAGGAATGCCGGGCGTTCTACGCAGCCCTCCTGGGCACCGAGTCCGATCCTGGGGCTGGCTGGGCGCGCTTTGCGCTGGCTGACGGAAGTTGGATCGCGCTGCACACGCCGTGGCACCCCGGCATGACGACGTCAGGTGGGTCGCAGGTCATCCTCCTCCAGGTCGATTCGCTTGAGGATGAATCCGCGCGGCTCGCTGCGGCAGGCGTTGAGTGCTCGGAGCCCCACGAGATCCCTGGAGGTGCCGTCGTCAGCATCACTGACCCGGACGGACGGTCGATCCAACTCATCGCCTACGCCGACGCGGAGTGATCGATGAGCGCCAGTAGACTCGCGCGTCTACTGCAGCATCGACTGGGAAGGTGCACTCGTGGGCCTCGGCACTGACATCCGACTATCCCGCCTCTTCTCGCATCCCTCGGGCAACCTCTTCGGCATCGCCGTCGATCACTTCGTCGGCTACGGGAATGTGCGTGAGGGCGGACTCAGCGACCTGCCTTCCGCCGTCGACCAGTGCATGCGTGCTCATCCCGACACGATGACCATGACCCCCGGCACCGCGAAGCATTGCTGGCCTCAGTACGTCGGCCAGGCGTCGCTCATCGTGCAGGCGAGCTACTGGACGCCAGACGATCGGATTCGAGACCGGCTAGCGACCCCGGCCGATGCCGTCCGGCTCGGTGCGGATGCGCTCGCAGTCGCCATCGGAGTGCGTGGCGAGACCGAGGGTGACTTCATCCGCTGGCTCTCCGACGCGGTCCGAGATGCTGCGGCCTACGAACTCCCCGTCGTCGCCCATATCTACCCCCGTGACTACTCCGATGGAGTCAAGATCGTCTTCACTCCCGACGAGATCGCCTACGCCGTGCGCGTGGGCATCGAGACCGGGGTCGATGTCATCAAGGTCGGCTACCCGGGTGATGAGAAGGCATTCGCTCAGATCATCGAATCGTGTCCCGTGCCGATCGTCATGGCCGGTGGTCCCAAGGAGCCGACCCTGCGTGATGCGCTTGCACAAACGCATGCCGGCATGCGCGCGGGCGCACTCGGAGCCGTCGTCGGGCGCAATATCTGGGGTGACGCGGATATGGAGCACGCGGCACGTGCCTATGCCGCAGTGATCCACGATGGCCTCGACGCCGATGAGGCGCTCGCCCGAGCATGATCCTCGGCCTCGGTTGCATCGCCCATGACCTGATCCTCGTCACGGAGACGGCGTGGGAGTCCGGCAAGGGTCGAGTGGTCGAGAGCGAGGCCCGCTTCGGTGGCAATGTGCGCAACGCGCTCGCGACCGTCGCTGAGCTCGACGCGTCGGCCGGGTATCTCGGCACGATCGGCACATCGCCTCTCGGCGATGAGGCAGTGGCAGATCTCCTAGACCACGGCATCAGCACGGCGTACGTCGAGCGCGTCCCCGGAGCCGACCCGGTGACATCGCGTATCACGGTGACGGCTGGTGGCGAGCGTTACATCGCCTTCGACGACGCACCACTCGGGCGTACCCCCCTGCCGAGTCCGGACATCGTGAAGCGGGCACTAGAGGACGCCGATGCGCTGCTCATCGATGCGGTCGTCGCACCTCCAGGATCCCTAGACGTGGTGACGCAGGCGCGTGAGCGGGGTGTGCCGGTGATCCTCGATGCCGAGCGGGATCCGTCGCCCGCCGTCCGGGCGCTCGCCGATGCTGCTGATCATCTCGTCATCCCGCTGGGTTTCGGCGCGATGCTCACCGGTGAATCGGATCCGACCGAGATTGCTCAGGCCCTCTGGAGTCCGCATCGCGCGGTCGTCGTGCTCACGGACGGTGCCGCTGGCGCTTACGCCTTCGATTCGCCCTCCGCTCCGACGCATGTATCCGCCTTTCCCGTCGACGCCATCGACACCACCGGTTGCGGGGACGCCTTCCACGGGGCCTACGCCTGGTCACTGCTACGGGGAGCACCACTCGCGGAGCGTGTAACCGTCGCGAGTGCGGCTGCCGCCGTGCTGGCCGCGCTACCCGCGGGGAGTCGCCGGGTCGCTAGCCTCTCTGCGATTTCGGTGTACGCACCGGGGGTTTAGCCTGACCGCGTGGCTACCAGTCCCGATCGGGCATCGCACTTCCCGGCGATCGAGAAGCGCTACGGCAAGCCGATGTCCTACTGGTTCACCCGGATGAAGAAGGTCAAGGGCGAGAAGTATGCCGAGCAGATGGCCTTCCTCCAGGATGGATACGGCTTCAGTCGAGCCCACGCCAATGCCCTGGTCCTCTATCTCAAGGGCTCAACCAGCTCGCGCCGGTATGAGACCTTCGACGAATACCTGGCGACGCTGGACGCGACCAAGGCCAAGACCATGCGTGCGATCTTCGCAATCCTGACAGCGAAGTTCAAGAAGGCTGAAGTTGTCATCGCGTGGAATCAGCCCATGCTCAAGCAGGACGGTCGCTACCTCTTCGGCGCCAGCGCGCAGAAGGCGCACATCCTCATCGCCCCCTTCGATGCCGAGATCATCGACGCATTCCGCCCGCGACTTGAGGACTATCAGGTCAACAAGAAGACGATCCGGGTGCCCGTGGATTGGAAGGTCGATAAGAAGTTGCTCACCGACATGGTGTCCGCTCAGTTCGACTGAGCCCGCACAAGGCGGTGGATGGGCGACTTGGGTGAAGACTGACGCCTAGGATTCCGATGTGGAGGCCGCCCTCATCGTCGTCGATGTGCAGAACGACTTCACAGAAGGTGGCAGCCTGCCTGTCACCGGAGGTGCGGCCGTCGCCGCTTCGATATCCGCGTTCCTCCACGCCCATCACGACCGCTTTGGCCTCATCTGCGCCTCGCAAGACTGGCATGACCCGCAGTCGACCAATGGAGGCCATTTCGCCGCACCGGGAGCGGCTCCCGACCTCCGCACGACGTGGCCCGTGCATTGCATCCAGGACAC
>JAULZJ010000113.1:0-6974 GCA_032117435.1 Candidatus Nanopelagicales bacterium
TGAGCGCCTCCGTCATGAGACGGGCATGCCGATCGTGATCGCGGACGACCCGCTGGATTGCGTCGCTATGGGCTCGGGCAAGTGCGTCGAGGAGTTCGAGGCTCTCCAGCAGGTCCTCATCTCCGAGCCTCGCCACTAGGCGACTGCTCGGGAGTGCGATGAGAGACACCCGACGTTCGAGGATTGTCTTCGCGGTCCTCGTCCTCATGTCGATCACTCTCATCATCTTCGACCTACGCGGAGGTGGGCCGACTCGACCATTGCGCGCCGTCGGCGAGACGGTGCTCGGTACTGCGGAGCGTGCCATGGCGGGTGTGGTCGTCCCCGTACGCAACCTCCTCGATTCGCTCGGCGGCATGGGCGAGGCGAGTAGCCGCATCGCGGCACTGGAGCAAGAGAATGCTCGCCTGCGCGCAGAGCTCGACACCGTCGCGAATGATCGTGCGCGCGCGGATGCGCTTGATGCACTCCTCGGTCTGGTCTCCACCAACGACTATCAGGCGGTGCCCGCCCAGGTGATCGCCGTCGGTCCCGCTCAGGGCTTCGCATGGACGGTGACCATCGACGTGGGCAGCCGCGACGGTGTCGAGCGAGACATGTCCGTCATCAGCGGAGCCGGGCTGGTCGGCCGCACCATCGACGTGGGCCCGACGACGTCCACTGTCCTCCTCATCGTCGATGCCACGTCCTCCGTGGGCGGGAGGCTCTCCGGCACGTCGCAGATCGGCATCGTCTCGGGCACGGGTCGGCAGGATTCGCTGACCATGCAGCTGCTCGACCCCCTCGCCGTGGTCGCCGTGGGTGATGTCGTCGTCTCCTTCGGATCCGAGGGGGGCCGGCCCTATGCGCCCGGCATCCCGATCGGGGTCGTGGCCGAGATGCGCGGCACGGAGGGTCAGCTCACGCGATCGGCGATCCTGGCGCCCTACGTCGACATCTCGAATCTGGACATCGTCGGCGTCGTCCTCCGAGCGCCCGAGTCACCGCCCAGAGCCACTCTCGAGACATCCGCGGTGGGTGAGTGATGGTCGGCCGTCGCATTCTCGTGTCCGCCATCCTGCTGATCCTGGCCGTCCTCATCGAGGTCACCGTGCTTGCGCCACTCTCCCTGCCCGGTGCCACACCTGCCCTAGTCCTCGTCGTCGTCGTCATCCTCGCCGGGCAGTTTGGCGCGATCACCGGAGCAGTGAGTGGCTTCGCGGGAGGCCTCCTGCTCGACATCGCGCCGCCCGCTGCAGGCACGATAGGAATCTCCGCGCTGCTGCTCACGGTGGTCGGCTACGCCGTGGGCAGATTCGCCGAATCCGACGATCGCCCGTGGTGGTCCCTCGCGATCCTCGCCGGGCTCGCGGCGCCACTCGTCGTCCTCGGCGGTGCTGTCCTCGGTGGGCTCCTGGGGGATCCGCGGGTCCGTTGGGACGATGTGACGATCCTCATGCTCACGGCCGCGGGCTACGCGCTCGTGCTGGGTCTCCTACTCACCGTGCCCCTCGGGGGCCTGTGCCGCCGGGTGGTCCCGGAGGCCTATCCGCGCTGAGCCCAGTCCGGAATTCGGACGCTCGCGGCCGCCGCGAAGGGGACTCACCGCAGGGAGCCGCGTACCTTGGGCTTGTCGGGCAGGGGGTTAGTGACTCAGGAGGCGCCATGAGCGACAGGTCGCACCTGCGCCTCGTCGTCCTCGGTGTCCTCATCATCTCCCTCGTGGGCACGCTCATGGCGCGCCTGTTCTACCTGCAGCTCGTCGTAGGCGACGAGTACGCCGCCCAGGCCGCCAGCAACACCACCCGTGAGGTGATCACACCTGCGGTGCGCGGGCTGATCCTCGATCAGCGCGGACGTCCGCTGGTCGCCAATCGGACGTCGCTCGTGGTGTCCGTCGATCGGAACGCACTCACACGTGAGCCTGACGAAGGCCTTGCCGTGCTCGATCGGCTCGCCGAAGCCCTCGGTGTCTCACGTGAGTCCATCGAGCAGAAGCTCATGCCGTGTGGGAGCGAGGGCGCTCCGCCACTGCCCGTGTGCTGGGATGGGTCGCCCTACCAGCCGGTCCCGATCGCCAAGGACGTGGCGACGGAGACGGCGCTGTCGATCATGGAACGGCGCACCGACTTCCCCGGCGTGACCGCCCAGCTTGCCGCCGTGCGCGAGTACCCCGGACCCTTCGAAGCCAATGTCGCCCACATCCTCGGATACGTGGGACCGGTCACGCAGGAGCAGCTCGACACTCAGGGCGACAGCACCGATCCCGCGCGATTGCGGGCACGGGATCTCGTGGGACGCAATGGGCTCGAGGCCCAGTACGACGCCCAACTGCGCGGGATCCCCGGCATCACGACACTCGCGGTCGATCAGGTGGGACGCGTGACAGGCACGGTCTCCGAGTCCGAGGCAGTGGCGGGCAACTACGTCGTCACGAACATCGACGCCCATCTGCAGTCCGTCGTGGAGACGGCGCTCTCCGACGCGGTGGAGCGGGCTCGTGAGGACGGTGAGCTCGCCGACACCGGTGCGGCGGTCGTCGTCGATGTGCGCACCGGCGCTGTGCTCGCCATGGCCAGCTACCCGACGTATGACCCCCAGCTCTGGGTGGGCGGCATCTCCACGCGCGACTACGACCGCCTCCTGCGCGACCGCGCGCTCTCGAGCACCGTCACGCAGGGCACGTACGCGCCCGGCTCGACGTTCAAGGCGGTCACGACCGTGGCTGCTGCACGCGAGGGCTATGACCTCGGCGGCACCTATCCGTGCCCGGCGGACTACACGGTGGGTTCGCAGCGCTTCCGCAACTTCGAATCCTCGGGCTTCGGCCCCATCACGCTCCAGCGCGCGCTGGAGGTCTCGTGCAACACGGTGTTCTACCGGATCGCGGATGAGATGTGGCTCAAGGGCGGCGGCCTCTACGCGCCGCAGGGTGCGCCGGACCCCATCGCGGAGACGGCGTCGGCCTTCCGCATGGGGGAGGCGACGGGCATCGATCTGCCCAATGAGGCGTCCGGCCTCATCTCGGGGCGCAACGAGAAGCTGCGGGTGTGGGAGCAGCGGCGTGACCAGTGGTGCTCCGATGCCAAGGAGGGCTACTCGCAACTGCGGGAAGAGAACCCCAAGTTGGCCGAGTACTACACCGCGCTGGCGAAGGAGAATTGCCTCGACGGATTCCGATGGCGCAATGGCGATGCCATCAACGCCTCGATCGGTCAGGGCGATACGTCGATCACACCCCTCCAGCTCGCTATGACCTACGCCGCCATTGCCAACGGCGGGACGGTCTATCAGCCGCAGGTGGCCAAAGCCGTCCTCAGCAGCAGGGGAGAGGTGGTCCAGGAGTTCTCCCCGACCGTGCGCGCAGAGGTGCCCGCGCCTGAGGGCACCTTCGAGTTCCTGCGCACGGCGATGACCGGAGTGACCGCGGAGGGCACGGGCCGCTTTCCGTTCGAGGGCTTCCCGCTGGACGAGATCCCCATCGCCTCGAAGACCGGATCTGCGCAGGTCTTCAGTGACAACTCCACCACTGCATGGTTCGCCAGCTTCGCCCCAGCGGACGATCCGCAGTACGCCGTGGTGATGATGGTCACCCGCGGAGGCACGGGCGCGGTCACCGCGGGTCCCGGTGTCCGCGCCATCTACGACGCGATCTTCGGAGTCGTCGATGGGGTCGTCGATCCGACACGCAGCGTCCTCATCGGGGGCGCGCCCTCGCGGACGCTGCCCATCGTGCGACCCGATGGCACCCCCATCACCCCCGAGGCACCCAGGTGAGCGTCTCGGAATCCGCGTCGACGAGACGCTTCATCGGCGCACGGCAGGAAGGCCGGCAGTCCTATTGGCGCCGACTCGACTGGTTGCTGCTGGGATCGGCGCTCCTGCTCAGCGTCGGGAGCTCCGTCTTCGTCTGGTCCGCGAGCCGTTCCGACCTTGCGGGCGACGATCCTCAGTACTTCCTCAATCGCCACCTGGTCAACATCGTCATCGGCCTCGTGCTTGCCTTCGTGGTGTCCCGGCTGGACTACCGGCTCCTCCGCGCGTACTCACCCGTGATCTACGGACTCGCCATCATCGGCATCCTCCTGGTCTACACGCCCCTGGGCACCACGATCGCCGGCGCCCGTGCCTGGGTGCAGGTGCCCGGCGGCTTCACTCTCCAGCCGTCGGAGTTCGCCAAGGTCGCCATCGTCTTGATCCTCGCGGTGATCCTCGCGGAGAAGCGCGATGCCGAGGCGGAGCCCCGCGACCGTGACGTGGCGCTCGCACTCGGCCTCGCCGCTATCCCGATCGGCCTCGTCCTCCTGCAGAACGACACCGGGACCGTGCTCATCATGTGCACCATCGTCATCACCATGGTCGCCGTGTCGGGCGCGCGCACCCGATGGGTTGCCGGCCTCCTCGTGGGGGGCGCCACAGCCGCTGTCGTGGCCTGGCAGCTCGGGCTGGTGAAGGACTACCAGATCGCCCGGCTCACCTCCTTCGTCAATCCCGACGAGGCTGCGAGCACAGCTGCCTACAACGCCAACCAGGCGCGCATCGCGATCGGGGGTGGCGGCATGTGGGGCCGTGGCCTCTTCCAGGGCCCGCAGACCCAGGGCAACTTCGTGCCCGTCAATGAGAGCGACTTCATCTTCACGGTGATCGGCGAGGAGGCCGGCTTCGTCGGTGCGGCGATCACGATCATCCTGCTGAGCATCGTCCTGTGGCGCGGAATGCGCATCGCCATGGGCGCCGGTGAGCTCTACGGCCGCCTGGTGGCTGCCGGAGTCGTCGCCTGGCTCGCCTTCCAGACCTTCGAGAACATCGGGATGAACCTCGGCATCATGCCGATCACGGGTGTGCCGCTGCCCTTCGTCTCCTACGGGGGGACGTCGATGTTCGCCTCGTGGATCGCGCTAGGCCTGCTCGAGAACGTGCGCCTGCATCGCGAGCAGCAGCCCTGATCCCGGGCGCCCGGTAGCCTGTGCTCATGCCGTCGACATCCGCCGACTCGGTCTTCCCCGCTCTCGAGGCCCTGCTTCCCCTCGTCCAGAAGCCGATCCAGTACGTCGGGGGCGAGGTCAACTCCGTCTCCACCGCATGGGACGACACGGATGTGCGCTGGGCCCTGATGTATCCCGACGCCTACGAGGTCGGCGCCCCGAACCAGGGTGTCCAGATCCTCTACGAGGTGCTCAATGAGCAGCCGGGGGTCCTGTGCGAGCGCACCTACGCCGTCTGGCCCGATCTCGAGGCCCTCATGCGCGAGCACGGGGTGCCGCAGTTCACCGTAGACGCGCATCGTCACGTCGGAGCCTTCGACCTCTTCGGCCTGTCGTTCTCTACCGAACTCGGCTACACCAACATGCTCACTGCCCTCGACCTCGCGGGGATTCCGCTCATGGCAGCGGATCGTGACGAGTCGCAGCCTGTCGTCGTCGCCGGCGGTCACGCGGCGTTCAATCCCGAGCCGATCGCCGACTTCATCGATGCCGCGGTGTTCGGCGACGGAGAGGAGGCGGTGCTTCGCCTCACCGAGCTAGTGCGCGAGTGGAAGCAGGCTGGTCGGCCGGATGGTCGCACCGGACTCCTCGAGTCGATCGCGCGATCCGGCGTCGCCTACGTCCCGTCGATGTACGACGTCGAGTACCTCCCGGACGGTCGCATCCGACGCGTAGTCCCCGCCCGATCCGGTGTGCCGTGGCGGGTGGCCAAGCACACCCTGATGGACCTCGACGAGTGGCCCTACCCCAAGGCACCGCTCGTGCCGCTGGCAGAGACGGTCCACGAGCGCATGAGCGTCGAGATCTTCCGCGGGTGCACACGCGGCTGCCGCTTCTGCCAGGCAGGCATGATCACCCGTCCGGTGCGCGAGCGCAGCAAGGCTGGCATCGCGGAGATGGTCGCCAACGGCCTGGCCAAGACCGGCTACGAGGAGGTCGGCCTGCTCTCGCTGTCGAGTGCCGATCACTCCGAGATCGCCGAGACGACGACCTACCTTGCCGACTGCTACGAGGGTTCGCAGACGTCCCTGTCCTTGCCGAGCACGCGCGTGGACGCCTTCAACATCGATCTCGCCAACGAGCTGTCGCGCAACGGCCGTCGCAGCGGCCTCACCTTCGCCCCCGAGGGCGGCAGTGAGCGCATGCGCAAGGTCATCAACAAGCAGGTGACGGAGGAAGATCTCATCCGCACCGTGGCGACGGCCTACGGCGCAGGCTGGCGCCAGGTCAAGCTCTACTTCATGTGCGGCCTGCCCACCGAGACCGACGAGGACGTCCTGCAGATCGCCCGCCTTGCGGCTGAGGTCATCCGCGTGGGTCGCGAGGTCAGTGGTCGCCGCGATATCCGCTGCACGGTGTCCATCGGCGGCTTCGTACCCAAGCCGCACACCCCCTTCCAGTGGGCCGCGCAGCTCGATCACGAGACGACCGACGCCCGCCTCGCCAAGCTCCGCGATGCCATCCGCGGCAATCGCGAGTACGGCAAGGCCATCGGCTTCCGCTATCACGACGGCAAGCCCGGCACCATCGAAGGACTGCTCTCGCGCGGTGATCGGCGCGTGGGGCGTGTGATCCTCCAGGCATGGCGCGACGGCGCCCGCTTTGACGGCTGGAGCGAGCACTTCGACTTCGATCGCTGGGCCACCGCGGCGGAGGTCGCCCTCGCGGAGGAACCCGTCGACCTCGACTGGTTCACCACACGCGAACGCGAGCACGCCGAGGTGCTGCCCTGGGATCACCTCGACTCCGGACTCGATCGCGAATGGCTGTGGCAGGACTGGCAGGACGCCCTCGATGAAGAGGGCGTCGAGGACTGCCGGTGGACGCCATGCTTCGACTGCGGCGTGTGCGATCAGATGGGCACGAGCATCCAGGTGGGCCCGACCGATCTCGGGCTGCCCGTGATCGCGTCCGGCCAGCCCGCGTGAGTCGCAAGCCCCCGCGCGACCATGTCGCGCCGGTCCAGCGCCTGCGCCTTCGCTACGCCAAGCGCGGCCGCCTTCGCTTCGC
>JAULZJ010000114.1:0-2935 GCA_032117435.1 Candidatus Nanopelagicales bacterium
TGATGAGTGCGGCGAGCACGAGGGTGATGATCGCTTCGATGGGCATCTGGCTCTCCTAACCCAGCAGCTTCGAGACGGGGCCGGCGTAGCGCACGGCGCCGTTGGCGACTTCCTCGATGACCACATCAGTCTCGGCGAGGAGTTCAGGCGTGTTGTGCAGTTCGCCGATCAGGGCGACGCCCCCGGCAAGCGTGTCGTCCGCAGCGCCGCGCACGCTCTCCGTCGCGGCGAGCAGGCGATTCAGCAGCGCCACGAGCACGGGCACGACGACAATGAGAAGGATCAGGTTGCCGATCATCCATAGGCTCATCACAGACCTCCTCAGCGGCTCGGGGCCGGCGTGTAGGGCAGGAAGAAGCGGCCCCAGACGCGCTTGACCGCGCGCATGAAGGCCGTGAAGCCGATCGCGATGCCACTGGCCGCCTTCGGGCCACCGATCGCATATGGGTCCTGGCCCTGAGCCAGGGCCTGCATACGGAGCTTCATGGACCCGGCCGTCTGGTCGATGAGGACGCCGGTGACGTCCTGCACGAGGCCTCGCCCGTACTGCGCGGCCGCACCGGAGATCTGCAGGTCCATGGCGATGTTGACTCGGGTGGACGCACCGCCCATCGGCTGCAGCCCGACGTTGAGGATCGTCGCAGCATTGCCGCGGCCCTTCTTGTCGGCACCGACGCCATCGAGCACCAGGGTCTTCTTCGCATTGTCCCGGTCGGTGATCTTGAGCTCGCCGGTGAACTCGAGCTTGACCGGACCGGCCGAGATGACGACATCACCCTGGTAGTGGTCGTCACCAATCTTGTTGGTGAGGTCAGCACCCGGGACGCAGGCCGCCACGAGCGGGACGTCGTCGAAGAACTCCCATACCTTGTCGACCGGCTGGTCGACGTCGAATGACTGCGTGATCTGCACGTCAGTCTCCCTTCACCGGGGGCGCGCCCGAGACATCGCGCCCGGTCTGGAGCGCCTCGTAGACGCGGTTGGGCATGAGCGGCATGTCGACATTGCGGACACCCGTGTGCTCGATGGCGTTCATCACGGCGTTGACGAAGGCAGCCGGGCCGCCCACCGTCGCGCACTCGCCGATCCCCTTCGCCCCGATGGGGTGGTGGGGGCAAGGCGTGACGACCTCGTGGAGCTCGTAGCCGGGCGTCTCCCATGACGTGGGGAGCAGGTAGTCCATGAAGTTGGAGCCGATGCAGTTGCCCTCCTCGTCGAAGGTGATGTACTGCATGCTCGCCATGGCGTAGGCCTCGGTGAGTCCACCCATGATCTGTCCCTCGACGATCATCGGGTTGATGCGCACCCCGCAGTCGTCGACGGCCACGAACTTCAAGACGTCCCACACTCCCGTCTCGGGGTCGACCTCGACCTTGCAGACGTAGGCCGCGAAGGGCCAGGTGAGATTGGGCGGGTCGTAATAGGCGTTGTTCTCAAGGCCAGGCTCGAGCCCATCGGGCACATTGCTGTACGCCGCGAGGGCGCAGTCCTGGATCGTCACGCCTCGCTCGTGGTTGCCGCGGACGTAGAAGCGCCCAAGCTCCCACTCGATGTCCTCCTCAGACACCTCGAGGAGATGTGCGGCAATCTTGCGGGCCTTGGCACGGATCTTGCGCGACACCATGGCGACGGCCGCGCCAGCGACCGGCGTGGAACGCGACGCGTAGGTGCCCATGCCGAAGGGCGCCGTATCGGTATCGCCCTCCTCGACCGTGATGTCCTCGGCCGGGATGCCGAGCTCGTGGGCGACGATCTGCGCCCACGTCGTCTCGTGGCCCTGGCCCTGAGTCTTGGCCCCGGTGCGCAGGATCGCCTTGCCGGTCATGTGCACCCGCAGCTCCGCGGAATCGAACATCTTGATGCCGATGATGTCGTACTCGCGGCTGTTGCCCGCGCCGAGCGGCTCGGTCATCGTGGAGATGCCGATGCCGAGGAGCTTGCCGCGCTTGCGCGCCTCCTCCTGCTCCTCCTTGAAGCTGGCGTAGCCGATGGCATCGAGTGCGATATCAAGGCACTTGCCGTACTGCCCGGAGTCGGTGAGGAAGCCGAAGGCCGTGCGGTAGGGGAACTGGTCGTCCTTGACCAGGTTGATGCGCCGGAACTCCCCCTGGTCCATGCCGAGGTCGTTGGCTGCGGCGTGCATCATGCGCTCCTGGAAGAACATGGCCTCGGTGACGCGGAAGGAGCACCGGTAGGCAACGCCACCGGGCGCCTTGTTGGTGTACCAGCCCTCGCTGGTGAGGTGGGCTGCCGGCACGTCGTAGGCAGCGAAAGCGGAATGCATCAGGCCGATCTTGAACTTCGTGGGCTGCGCGTCGGCGTAGAAGGCGCCGTGATCGGAGATCGTGTGCATGCGCATGCCCAGGATCTTGCCGTCCTTGCGCAGGGCGAGCTGGCCCTGCAGGTAGACGTCGCGTCCGAATCCCGTCGAGATGAGGTTGCTCGATCGGTCCTCGACCCACTTCACGGGATGCTCGGTGAGGATGGAGGCGAGGATCGCGATGACATAGCCCGGGTAGACGGGCACCTTGTTGCCGAAGCCCCCACCCAGGTCGGGCGAGACGATACGGATCATCTGCTCGGGCAACTCGGCCACCATCGCCACGGCAGCCCGGATGATGTGCGGCGCCTGCGTCGTCATGTAGACGGTGAGCTTGCCCGTGGCGCGGTCGTAGTCGGCGATCGATCCGCAGGTCTCGAGCGGAGAGGGGTGCGACCGCGGGTAGTGCAGGTCGATCGTCGAGACCACATCGGCCTCGGCGAAGGCCCGGTCCGTGGACTCCTTGTCGCCGATCTCCCAGTCGAAGATCTTGTTGGAGGTCTGGTTAACCTTGTCATCGCGGACGAGCGGAGCGTCAGGAGACGCCGCCTGCTCGGGGTTGACGATGGGCGGCAGCTGCTCGTACTCCACGACGATGCGGCTGGCCGCATCCTT
>JAULZJ010000115.1:0-5701 GCA_032117435.1 Candidatus Nanopelagicales bacterium
GGCGGCCCATGCCCCCCACGCGGACGAGATGCCGTTCTCCCACACGCCGGAGTTGTGCGCGAACTTGCCTGACAGCAGACTCGCACGGCTCGGACAGCACCACGACGTGGGGACGAATGAATTGGGGTACGTCGTACCCGCATCCACCAATTCCGACATCACATTGGGCATGCCCACGAGCGTGCCGGCGCGCTGGTCGTCGGTGAGGATGAGCAGGACGTTAGGCCGCTTCTTGCTGTCAGCGGCGAGCGCCACGGGAGTGCCTTGAGTGCCGAGATCGCCACTGACCGGTCCCGCGACGCTCACCAGGATGGCGAAGGCCATTGCGGAGGTCAGCCACCGATAACGCACTGGGTCAGTCTGCCCTGTCCTTGACCGTTGATGCCCGTTTGGCCCAGGCGAGTGGCATTGATCACGCTTGCCGTGAGGGCGCCTTAGGCCGTGATGGTGAGGACGCCCTTGCTGAAGCGCGACCTCAGCTTGCGAAGGCCACTGGGCGTCGCTCCGCTCACCTTGTCGCCGTCAAGATCGAATCGGGAGAAGTGCAGCGGACATACCCACTGATTGCCGCTCTTGCTGACGATGCCGCCAGCGTGGGGGCAGCGTCGATCGAGCGCGACGTACATGCTGCGTCCCGTCCGCACGACGGCGACCTGCACACCGCCGATCGATCCGACGACTTCCGCACCTCCCACCTTCCGAAGCGCTGGGTAGTCGGCAACTCGCACCTTCAGGGTGCCGGCGGCCTGTGCAACTCCGACACCGGTCGTCGCTACGGCACCAAGGCCGCACAGGGCTGCGGCTGCGGCGAGCGCCTGTCGGCGCGTCAGCCCGAGTCCGCCGATGCTCTGCTCGTCTGTCATGCCCCGAGTGTGGCCTCCGATGGCCGCTGACGCACCTCGGGCAGGATGGCGCCGGGGGACTGACCGAGTTGACCGATGGGGATTCGGCACGTGGACCGGGTGGAGGCCCGTCGGGAGGTCCCTCAGGGGGCCGTCTAGACTCATGCCCCGCAAGGCGCCCGTAGCTCAACGGATAGAGCATTTGACTACGGATCAAAAGGTTAGGGGTTCGAATCCCTTCGGGCGCGCCCCCACCTGCACTCCTCTGTACGAATTGGTCCAGAGGACGCGGCCGATTGCGGTGCGCTAGCACTCCCGTGGTCGCACGGTATTTCCCGTCCCAGGCTTATCTGACGTTGCTCCAGCCCCTAGCGTCGTCTCCCATGAGTCTCCGACGCATCGTCCTGTCATTGGCCACCGCGGTGATCGCCGGAGGCCTCGCCGTCTCGGCTGTCCCGGCCGCCGCTCAGGACTCGGGATCCGAACCCACCGCCTACCGCTTCACGCTTCCCGGATCGGTGAAGGCGGGTGCCACGTCGTTCACCTTGCCCGGGGATGTCGTGACGAAGAAGTCGCGCGGGGGCGAAGTAGTCGAGAAGGTTTCGCTCTCGGACATGGTCACCGTCATCACTCGCCAGGCGGCCAAGGGCCGCTCCGTTGGCGGCACGATCACCATCAAGGGCATGACGCGTCCGATGCGGGGTCTGCCCGTCTTGCTCGACGACGGGTCCGTCAAGATCCGTGTCGCGCAGGGCAGGGGATCGCGTGCATTGGTCCTGCCGCGCGGAGGCGGGGCCGCGACGGGCTCTGCAATCTCGTGCCCGCCGGGCACGACAGCCACCTACGACTCCAAGTCGGGCAAGTACACCTGCAAGTAGCGCAGGTACGCCTCAGACCGCGCAGGCCATATCTGTGCCGCAGCACAGCGGCGACTTGATCTTGCCATGACCATTGGGGCACTGCGAGATGCCGACCTCGGCGCCGCTGTCCACCACCAGGACATCGTTGACCAGGTCGGCGCCGCAATGGCCGCAGGTCGTGTTGACGGACATGTCGCAGCTGGAGCAGGTGTAGGTAGCCATGGGCCGAGAGTAGCGGCCAATCCTGGGATCGCTACTCGGACACGTTGAGCGCCTAGCCCACACCGACCACGCGCTGGGGGGAGATCTTGATGTTCTGCGAGTAGAGCGGTGGGAGCGGGTAGATCACGTCCTGGAGCTGCTTCTCCGTCACCCCCGGCGGCACCTCGAAGTACTGGAAGGCGCTGGGGATCGTCGGCAGGGCCGCGCCCCCCATGGTCGAGCCGTACGCGCCGATGTCGAACATGCCCGTCGCTGTCGTCGGATTAGGAGCCTCCAGGAAGACGAAGGTGCCGTAGTTGGGGTTCGTCAGTGTCTGCTCCGCGATCGCTGCCGTGGAGCCTGAGTCGATGAGCGCGTACCGGATCTGCGCGTACGCGCGTGTGCAGAGGGCGAAGGCCGTGCTGAGGAGATTGACCTCCTGCTGGTCCGCCTGTGCGGTGACGAGATTGCCGAAGGGATCGAGGTAGGCCACGGCGTTGGTCGACCCCGGATTGCGACGCACGACATCCACCAGGACGTCGTAGACGCGCCGGTCCGGCACCCGGGGATCGCGAACCTTCACGGTGAAGGCCTCCGGGCAGGTGACCTGGAAGGCGCGAATGACGTCGATCGCAGCCGGGTTCGTCGCGGGATCACTCAGCTTTGAGGGAGCGACCCCGCTCTCCCGGCGAGCGCTGCGCACCGTGTCGGCTGAGGTGGCGTAGAGGTTGGCGCTCGCATCGACGGTGTCCTGGGTGAGCGGCTCATCGGCGTAGGCGATCGATCGGCTGCCCTGGAAGGATCGCCCGCCCTCGACCGCGTAGTAGCCGAACGTCGCGATCGCCTGGGAGCGCAGCGGCTCGGGCAGGTCGGCGAAGGAGCCACTCGAGTCGTAGTTGATGCCGGAGTAGTCGTCGATCGCGACGACGCCGACATTGACCCCGACAGCCAGGAGCGAGCTGGCGCACATGAGGCAGGGGTCCAGTGTCGTCACGACGGTCAGACCCCCGGGATCGACGGGACCGAGACTTCCTGCCTGCGCGAGGTACCACGACATGAGCTGTCGCTCGCCGTGTGCGGTCGGGTCGTCGACGAAGGTTCCTCCGCCGGACAGGGTTCGGAAGACGCGGTTGGGCATGGTCTGGAGCACTCGCCCTGTCGCCGACTCCACGAGAGCACCACCGATGCCGTAGGAGCCAGCATCGGCTCCGCGCTGCGCCGTCCACAAGGCAAGGGTCGCGAGGCTCTCGGCATTGGACACGCTTGCGGTGTCCGACGGCGAGGGCACGGGCTTGGCGCTCCCCGTCGAGCATGCGCTGAGTGCGAGCCCCCCTGCCGCCCATGCGCTCCAGGCCAGGACCTCACGCCGTGTGGGGCTCATGCGGATGTCCCACTGGCGAAGTCCCGATCGAAGATCAGCAGGATGCGCTCGATGGAGGTGGGGTCCGTCAGCAAGACGCCGAGTTCACGCTCCGTGTCGATCGATTCGTCCAGGAAGGGATTGACGGATCCGACGTAGGCGATCGCACTTGGCTGTCCCGCATCCGCCACGATCGTCTTCGTATGGATGTACATCACCTTGCCGTCACCACCTGGATCCACCGGGTTGATCACGACTTCGGCACCCGCGTCCTTGAGCTTGCTCAGTGCGTCCGTATTGATGCCGCCGTCATTCCCGATGATGCGCACCTTCACCCCGCGGTTTGCGGCGTCCAGGAGCGGGACAAGAAGTTGAGACGGCTCGGCCAGGGCCTGGGCGTAGATGTCGAGCGACTCCTGTGCGTTGCCGATGAGCGAGAGCATGACGTCGCGGGAGTTGCCCACCGGTTCCAGAGGGTAAGCCGACGTGCAACTTGTCGAGTCACAGGTGCTGTCACTCGGTGACCAGACGAGGTTGGGCCGGTCATTGGCGGGCCAGGGCTTGTAGGGCGGCCAGTCGGCGGCGAAGGTGCGAGCGATCATGTCGACGTCTGCGGGATCCCGGTCGAGCACTGCCATGCCGCGTGTATCGCCTTCATCGGGGTACTGGGGATCGATCCCGAAGTACCCGGCCTCGAGGTTGAAGTCGCAGATGAGTGCCTGCGCACCGGCCGTGCCGGCATCGATGATGAGGACCTTCCAGTGTGAGAAGCTGAACTCAGGTCTGCTGAGGGCGGCTTCGAAACCCTGCTCACGGAGGATGTCCACATCGCGTGGATTGTCGTTGGTCGAGCCCGGCGGGTAGATGGTGCCGGAGAGCAGGATCCGCACCCGCACCCCGCGCTCCTTTGCGCGCGTCAGGGATTCGATGAGGGGGCTGTAGCTCGGATCCATTTGGTAGACAGCGATGTCGACCGTCTTAGTCGCTTCATCGATGAAGCCAGTGACGGCATCGATGCCGTCCTCGGGCTGGATCGACTCCAGAGTGATCATCCCGGTGCGCTCGACCTGCAGGGGCGGAGGTGTCGGCAGAGACGCTGCTGGCGAACCCGAGCAGCCCACGAGGGCGAGAGCCGCGCCGAGGAGGGCGAGGGCACGCATGCGCTAGTTCCCAGCCGGACTGGCAGAGGCCTGAGTCTCGGTCGCGGTGCCCCAGTCAGTGTCGAAGTAGGAGTGGGCCCGCTCGATGGTCGCCGGATCCTTGACGATGACGCCCAGCTCGAGAATCGCTTCCGGAGACTCGTTGATGAAGGTGTTCTGCGAGCCGAAGAACGCCGTCTGATCAGGCAGGCCATCATCGGCGAACATCGTCTTGGTGTGGATGAACATCGGTGTGGATGTATCGCCGTCGAAGGTCGGATCGAACTTCACCTCGATTCCGGCATCACGGAGCTTGGACACCATGGCCGGCGACTGACCGTCAGAGTTGGCGAGGATCCGCACCTTCACGCCCGCCTGAGCCCTGTCGATGATCATCGGCACAAGGAATGCGTCGTCCTGGATGTACTCGGCGTAGATGTCGAGGCTCTCCTTGGCTCCCTTGATGAAATCGGTGAGCACCGCTACTGAGTTGCCGACCGGCGAGTACTCCACGCCACTCGGACTCCACACCAGGGACGCTCGAGTCGAGGTCGGGTAGGGGGCGTAGGGGGGCCAGTTGGCGTCGAAGTAGGCAGCGATGGTGGCGACGTCCTGGGGGTCGGTGTTGAGGACCGCCATGCCCCGTGCTCCCACTGGCCCGTACTGGTTGGGCCCGAAGTACGACGCCTGCAGATTCCAGTCGGCGATCATCGCACGTGCATCAGGGGTCCCGGCGTCGACGATGATGGACTTCTCGTGGCCGTAGTGGAACTCCGGTCGGCTCAACTCGACCTGGATGCCCTTCGCCTGCAACTGCTGCTGGACGACGATCTGCTGGGAGTTGCCCTGCGGTGGATTCGGCTGGCCCACGAGCTGGCGCGAGATCGAGATGCGTACAGGGACGCCGCGCTCGACCGTGCGGGCGAGCGCATCGATGAGCGGCGTGAAGTCGCTGTCGATCCGATAGATGGAGATGTCCACCGACGACCGGGCTGACTCGATGAAGTCGATGACCGGCTGGATGCCGGCATCGGGCTGGACGTTCGCCAGTGTGACGGCGTCGGGAGGAGTGACCGTCGCGTCAGGGGGCGGACTGTAGGACGCGGTAGCCATTTCGACACTGCTCGATGGCGTGGCCTGTTGCCCGGTGGAGGTGCAGCCAGTCAGGCCTGTGCCGATGAGCAGGCCTGAGCCGATGAGTAGGAGACTGATCAGCGTCGCCCGACCGCGTGGATGCATGGCGGTCACCCTAGGTGCAGAGGGGCAGCGTAGGAAGTGCTCCTCGAGGATCGATCCGGG
>JAULZJ010000116.1:0-6045 GCA_032117435.1 Candidatus Nanopelagicales bacterium
TCGCGGCGTTCACGCACGGCCCGGAAATCCGCGATAACGCGCGGGAGCAGGTGCGCGACTTCCTGCGACGGGCGCGCACCTGATGCCCGGAACCCTCGCTCGGGCCGCCACTGCCGTGGGTGCCACCGCTGTAGCCGCGGCCGGACTGCTCACCGCCCAGGCCTTCGAGGCCCGCCGGCGCATCGGGCGCCGCACGACGACGGCTCCCTATGCGGATGGTCGCTACGGCAATGGATCTGGCACGTCGATCCGCCTGGCCGTGCTCGGTGACTCCGGAGCGGCTGGTCTCGGGGCCGAGCGTCCCGACGAGACCATGGGAGCAATCCTCGCGACAGCGCTCGCCGAGGTGTCCGGGCGCACGGTGACCCTGAGCAACCACGCGGTCATCGGCGCGCAGACTGCCGACCTCGCTCCGCAGGTCGAGCGCGCCCTGTGGACCCGGCCGCACGTCGCGGTGATCATGATCGGGGCGAACGACGTGACCCACCTCGTGCCGCGCACCCTCTCCGCACGCAGGCTGCGCCACGCCGTCAGCCAGTTGCGCCAGGCAGGCACCGAGGTCGTCGTGGCGACCTGCCTGGATCTCGGCACCGTCAAGCCGGTGCCGCAGCCCCTCCGTGCCGTGATGCGACGCGCGTCACGGCGCCTTGCATCCGCACAGGAAGAGGCAACCGCGGCAGCGGGCGGGCGCCCCGTGGCCCTGGGAGCGCGCCTGGGCTCGGGCTTTGATGACCACCCCGATGTGCTCTTCTCCGCCGACCGCTTCCATCCGTCGACCGACGGCTACTCCGCTCTCGCCCAGGCCCTGCTGCCCGAGGTGATCGCCGCGTGGCGTCTTGGAGGCGAGGGGGAGATCCTCCCCGAGTTGGCTGGCGAAGCCGACCTCACACGCTGAGACGGAACTCCCTGAGGCGCTCGGCCATCCATGCCCGATCTTGAGCCCCCGCAGGGAGCGCGAGTAGATCGCGGCCGGTCACGGCCACCTGATCGCCGACCGCCGCGTCTCCGACATCGGGCACGACGCAATGATGGACTCCGCTGAGTTTGACGCAGCGATCTGTGAGAGCCTGCGCGAGTGCGCGCGCCCCTGCGGCAAGCGAGGGGTAGGAATCCCAGGGCGCAGCGAGCCGCGTGAGCGGCAGGGTGCGCAACCGATCGACGACGCGGTCGAGCTCGACCGCGGCGTCATCCGTCATGGCTAATCGCGCCCGGAGGCGATGATGGCGAAGAGGCGGAGGAATTCGAGGTAGAGCCAGACGAGGGTGACGAGGAGTCCGAAGGACATCCGCCACGACTCGCGCTCGGGCAGCCCCATCGCAACGCCCTGCTTGATCGCCTCGAAGTCGAGCATGAGGCTGAACGCCGCGAGACCGACACCGAAGAGGCACAGGAGCAGGCCCAGGGTGCCCACGCCGTAGAAGCCCCAGCCGCCGCCCACTCCGAACATCGCTCCGACAAGTGACGCGATGGCGATGAAGAAGTAGGACACCATCGCGACCATCATGAACTTGACGAACTTGTTGGTGACCTTGACGATGCCGGTGCCGAAGAGCAGGAGCATCACTCCGAAGGTCGTGAAGGTGGCCAACACGGCCTGGAGCACGAGCCCCTCGTAGTCGGAGGCGAGCGCGATCTGGTTGTACCAGTAGCTGACCGCGCCGAGCATGAAGCCGGAGACCGCGGCGTAGAGCAGCGTGAGTGGGGGGCTCACCTGGCGCTTGAAGGCGTTGACAAGGCCCAGGACGAGCACGCCGATAAGCGAGCCGAAGACGAGGAGGGTGCCGACACCGGGCATCGCCTCGGTGATCCGCCAGCCAATGAATGCCAGCACGACCGCCGTACCGAACATGATTGCCGACTTCACCATGACATCGGCGTAGGTCACCCGCTGATCAGCCGGAGCGGGGATCTGGACACCGGTATAGATCCCGGCATCTTCCGGGGCCGGGGCGGGGGCGCCCACCTGGGCTGAGGCAACCGCACTGCGGCCCTCGTCGTAGGCGAAACCGGCTCCGGACCGGCTGGCCTGGGCGGCATCGCGGTCGATGCGGGCGAGGACGGGATTGGCCGTCTGCATGGGGCTCCTCCTGTGCTGGCACGGTGGGCACTCGCCCACCGTCCTTCCACGGTAACGGATACGGGGCCGGAAGCAATTCCCACGGGCCCGGGCGGGCCTCCGGGACCTAGGCTGGGCGGGCCTCCGTAGTCCAATTGGCAGAGACGCCCGGCTTAAACCCGGTCCAGTGAGGGTTCGATCCCCTCCGGAGGCACGTCGGCCAGTTCGCAAGCCCGACCGAGGACATCGTCGAGCATGCCTTGGGTGAGCCGGCCGGTGAAGGTGTTCTGCTGGCTCGGGTGGTAGCACCCCACGAGCCAGCGGTCGCCCACCTGCGCCGTCGCGCCATGACCGAACTTCGGCCGCGGCGAGGGCACCGGCTCCCCAAGATCGGCGAGTGACCGCAGCACCGACTGCCACGCGAATCCACCCAGGGCGACGAGCACGCGCGGCGAGGTGAGCGCGATCTCGCGCACCAGCCAGGGCGCGCAGGCGTCGCGCTCCCGCGGAGTCGGCGCATTGCCGGGTGGCGCGCAGCGGACCGCCGCCGTGATCCGAACGCCGTCGAGCCGCTGCCCGTCATCCACCGAGACGGAAGTCGGCAGCGCGGCCACGCCGATGCGATGGAGCGAGGCGAAGAGCCAGTCGCCGCTGCGATCGCCGGTGAAGACCCGCCCCGTGCGATTAGCGCCGTGCGCCGCGGGCGCCAGCCCGACGATGAGCACCCGCGCGTGCGGGTCGCCGAAGCCGGTGATGGGCCGGCCCCAGTACTCCTCGTCCCGGTACGCCGCGCGTCGCTCACTCGCCACCTGCTCGCGCCAGCGCACGAGCCGGGGACATGCGCGGCACTCGACGATCGACTCATCGAGCTCGGGGAGATCGGCGGAGCGGGCCGCGGTACGCCGTACCGCGGCGGGAGTACCAGCCGGGACAGTCAGCGGAAGGGCCCGTCGAGGCGACGGTGGAGCAGGGAGATCGTGCGCTCCCACGCGAGTGCCGACGCCTTGGGGTCGTGGACCTCGGGCCGATCGTCGTTGAAGAACGCGTGCTGCGTGCCGGCGTAGGCCTCGACGACCGCGATCCCACCGTGCGCGGCAATCTGCTCGGCGTAGCGCGCGATGTCCTCGCCGGTCGAGGGCACGTCGGCCTCGCACTCGTGGACGAGCGCCTCCTTGCCGGAGTAGCGCGCCCAGTCCGGGTGGTAGTCCGGCCAGGGCATCGCCGGATAGAAGGCGACAGTGCAGTCGAGGTCCGGACTCACAGTCGGTGCGAGGAGTGCGAGGCCACCGCCCATGCAGAAGCCGACGCAACCCACCTGCGCACCGGTGAGCAGTCCACTGCGCACGAGGTGATTGGCCGTGGCGGCGATGTCAGATCCGGCCTCCGCCACGCCCAGGCCCATCATGAGCTTGCCCGCCTCATCCGGCTCGGTCGTCGCGACTCCCCGGAAGAGATCCGGAGCCAGGGCGACGAAGCCTGCCTCCGCGAGGCGATCGGCGACGGACTGGATATGGGGCACGAGGCCCCACCACTCCTGGATCACGACGACACCGGGTCCGCGACCGGATGCGGGAATGGCGAGGTAGCCGGTGAGACCGTCATTGCCGGGAGAGATGTCACCGGAGGTGATGTCAACGATGGGCATGCGGCGAGCCTAATGCGTGCACGTGCATCAGGACGATGATGCTCGATCGACCGGCACCGTGCTGCCGCGCACCACCAGCGTGGTCGGCACGGTGATCTCGTCGGTCGCCTCAATCTCGCGCCCGAGCATGCGGCCGAGGAGTGCCTCCGCCGCCATGCGGCCCATCTCCGCGACGGGTTGGCCCACGGTCGTCAGATCGAGGAGCTCCGCGAGCTCGTGGCCGTCGATGCTGGCGATGGCGATGTCGGATCCGGGTCTGATGCCGTGGCGTTGCAGGGCACGGATGGCACCGAAGGCCATGTCATCGGACATGGCGAAGACCGCGGTGGGAGGCCGCGACTGCGAGAGCAGCGACGTCATCGCCGCCTCGCCACCGGCGACGGTGAAGTAGCCGAAGGCTTCGAGGGAGGCATCGGGCTCGAGCCCGGCACCCGCCATGGCACTGGCATATCCCTGCGCCCGACTGGCCTGGGAGGTCGACGCGTGCGGCCTGCCGGAGATGATGCCGATGCGCTCGTGGCCGAGATTGATGAGGTGCTGGGTCGCCATCCGGCCCGCAGCGGTGTCGTCGATGCACACGGACGGGACATCGGGCCAACGCACGCCGATAAAGCTCGTCGGCAGGCCGATTTCGAGCATGTCCGCGATGCGTGGAGCGTCCGTCGGCAGGGTGACGACGATGACGCCATCGACGCGGCCGCGCAGTCGGCGCTCCGCCGGCAGGCCGGGACTCGTGGCCGGATCGCCGACTTCGTAGACCAGCAGGTCGACATCACTCGCCTGGAGGACGTCGCTGATGCCGGAGAGCACGGTGGAGAAGAACCACCGATCGATGAACGGCGTGATGACCGCGATCGTGCCCGTGCGACCGCTGGCCAGCCGCGAGGCGCTGGGCGACACGACGTAATCGAGCTCCGCAGCCACTCGGCGTACCCGCTCGCGCGTCTCCGGGTCGACATGCGGAAGGCCGCGCAGCGCGCGCGAGACCGTCGCCGTGGACACTCCCGCCGCCTGGGCGACATCGCGGATGGTGATCGACACGCTTCCCCTCCGCGCTACGACGCCGCGAAACGGCGCTGTCGGATACTGCAACGGCCCGGCTCGCATTCGGATACAGGCCCGGTCCGGGAGTGTACGGCGCTTCCCCGGAATGCCGCAACCGCTTACACAGGACGCACCCCCAGACGCTGTCAGCCTCGCGGCACCCACTCCCCACGACCGTCGTCGACCAAATGGCGGCCATTCGGTCGACGACGCATGCCCCCAGCAGCCATTCGGTCGACGTCGGCGGATCACCCCTCGGCGAGGGAGCGGGCCACGCCGTCGAGGATGTCCGTCTCGCTGGCGATGACCGGCAGTCCCGTGCGGCGCATGATGGCGCGCAGCACGAGGGCACCACCCCCGATGACGTCGACCCGACCGGGGTGCATGACCGGGAGCTCGGCTCGCTCCGCGCGCGGCATGACCAGCAGGCGCTCGGTCACCTCGTCGATCTGATCCAAGGTGGCCTCGCGGCCGTGGATCTCCGCCGGGTCGTAGACAGGCAGGCCGTGGATGAGCGCCACGAGGGTCGTCACCGTGCCCGCGACGCCGACGAGCGAGCGCGCGCGCTCGAGAGGCACGGCCGAGGCTGCCTCGTCCAGGGCCGCGGCGACGTCGGCCTCCACTCGAGCGATCTCCTCGGCCGAGGGCGGATCGCCATGCAGATGGCGCTCGGTCATGCGCACGCAGCCGATGTTGACGGACACGGCCGCATCGACTCGCGACGCTCCATCAAGATCTCGGCCGCCGAGCACGAACTCGGTGGAGCCACCGCCGATGTCGACGACCAGGGTCGGCATGGCGATGCGATCACGCGGAAGTCCCTCGACCGCACCTCGGAAGGACAGCCGCGCCTCCTCCGCACCGGAGATCACCTCGGGCTCGACACCGAGGCGCTCGCGCACTCCGTCAATGAAGGCATCGCGGTTGCTGACGTCGCGGCTCGCACTCGTGGCGACGAAGCGCAGCCGCTCGACACCGGCGCTGCTCAGCGTGACGGCGTACTCCTCGCACGCCGTGAAGGTCCGATCGAGCGCTGACGGCGAGAAGGCGCCCGTGCGATCGACACCCTCCCCCAGCCGCACCACGATCATCCGCCGCTCGACCTCAACCAGTGACGGGCCAGCGACATCGGCGATGAGCAGGCGGATGCTGTTGGTCCCGCAATCGATGGCCCCCACCCTCACGACGAGGCCTCCTCGCCGCACGAGTGCCCGGCCCACCACTCCCCCACGAGTCCCCTCGTCTCGTCGCCGAGGGGATTGACCCCGGGACCGGCGGCGAGTGCGTGCGCGAGGAGGAC